>QHPW01000061.1:3475-20263 GCA_003219675.1 Verrucomicrobiota bacterium | reverse complement strand
AACTCGAAAAAGAAATGAGCTTCATCCGCTCGACCGGAAGAAATACTTCGTAACCCTCTCGATCCACCATGACAGTGAAATCGTGATCACTCACTTCACGAGCCTCCCATCTGATTCCGTTCGTGTCGCGTCCGCCCGTGTAAATGCTAAAGTGTTGCATGAGCTGAGTGAACGAGGCAAAACTCACGCACGATGTAGGATATGCGCCGTTACTTGCCCTGTAACTATCCATGTCTGCAAGCAGTGGCTGAAGCTGGCGCGTCTTGGATGGTGGAGAGCGTAACCGCCAAACAGAGGTGAAAACAACCCCGACAACAATCGCGACCAACAAAACATTCCGACGACTAATCGCTATCCGCATGTGGGCGTGTGTGAGTCAGACATTATTATTCGACCGCGCTACGTGCACACCATCACGCACAGACTGACGGCGTCACATGTCGAGAGAGCGTTGCATGACTCGGCACACAAGGGCGCGAAATCAGTTTTTTGAGAGCGGCCGCTAAGCAGCTGCAGAGCAGCGGTAGAAGGTAGCCCACGGCGTCAGCCGTGGGTTGGCGTATTGGAAATCCCAAGCCGCAAAGCGGCGAAAGAAAGTTCTCGTGGGCCGGAATTCTATCGCCCCTGACGGGGCTTTTGGCGGTGGCGCATTTTCTCCCACGGCTGACGCCATGGGCTACCTTCATCCGCCACTCCGTGGCTGACGGATTGCGTGCATTGTCCAAAATCTGATTTGCGCCCGGGACACAAGGGCGCCGTATAAAACCAGCGCCCGTGGGCGCGGGCTCTCTCCCGCACCCATTGCTGGTTGGCCTACCAATTCGTATTTCAATTTGATTTCGGGATCGTCGGCGGACGGTCGCACGCGGTCTTGCAGCCTTCAGCCGCTGGCGGCCAGCAAAGACGCATCCGTCGCTTTGTGCGAGATGCCTTCACGTTTCCGCGGCTTGAACAGTTGCGCGACGCTTTGCTACTCCCAATCCCAATCCTTGAACAAATCGGCGATGGGATAGCGAAAAGCCGGCAGCAGTTGCTCGCCTTCCAGCTCGGCCCCGGCACCGAGAAGCCGGCGCTTGTCCGGCACGTGGCAGACCTCGACGCAATCGGCATCCGGATTGATGATCCAGGCTACCCGCGCGCCGCTGCTGAAAAAGTCCCTGAGCCGTTCATCGAACTCGGCGCGAGTGTTGTTCGGTGAAAGAATTTCCACCGCCAAATCGGGAGCGCCGGGGAAAAACTTTCGTGTGGAAGGTTTGAATCCCTCGCGAACAAGGCGTTCTTTCGAAATGAAGGAAATGTCAGGCGCCCGACAGTTGCGGTTGTGCATCCAAAAGCCGGTGCTCGAATCCAAAATAACGCCGAGAGTGTGCGCGCGGTTAAAAGCCTCCAACGCGAATGACAGCCGGGTGCAAATCCGGCCGTGGAAGAAATCGTTTTTGGGGCTCATGACCAATTCGCCGTTCACCACTTCGTGGAGATAACCGTCCTCAGGCAACGACTGCAATTCAACCTCAGTCCAGATTTTTTTCGTTGACTCCGCTTCCGCGATCATGGCGATACCTTAGGCGTTTCGGCGTCGCGTGTCGAGAAAGCGTTTCATGGTGAAGACGGTCTCGACGATGACATCTGAAGAATACACCGCACCCGCTCACGGCGCTTCCACGACTCGGTAAAAGCGGCCTTCGCCTGGACCGGCCGCTCCTGTGGAGGTGCTGCCGCGCGACACGCCGCAGACCGGGTCGTTAAGGCCGCCGCGAATCAGTCCGGCTCCGGTGTTCCCGGCAGTTTCGCGGTGCGGCACGGTCGCCTTGTCGCGGAAAAATGCCGTGCCGGCTGAGTCGCCCAGCGTCGTGGCCAGCGGCGTCCATCGGATAAGGTCGCAGGAGACTTCGACGGTGTATCGACGCAGCGGCTGACCGGTGATGGTCAGCTCATATTCGCCGGCGGAGAGCAGATTGTACCCCAGCGTGAGCGGTTCGCCCGTGTCGCGGATTGCTTTGGGAGTACTGGAATCGGGCGAGTCGATCTTGAGGAGCAGGTTCGTGCCCGGCGCAGGGTTCCAGTTGAGGGTCGTGTTGCCGGAAGCGCCATTGTAGCCATCAATCGCGACGTGATATTGGGTGGTCGCCACGGCAGTGAAGACGACTCGACTCTGTTGATAAGTGCTGGCGATGTCGTTGTTGCCGGCCACCGCCACCAGGTTGTTCACCGAATTGCCGATGTAAACGGCCAGCAGCGTGTCGAAGGTGCTGCCGATGGTGTCAAAAGTCACGGAACCGGTGATCGGTGCCGTCCAGCAATACCAAATCGAATGGCCTCCCGGGTTACCGGCGTGGTCCGGTTCGCTGGCTTCCTTGGAGGCGGAGACGTTGCTGCCTCTGATCGAGCCGCTGCCGCCGCCGATGAACTCGCAATTGGCGAAGTCGTCGTTGACCGGGCTTTGGTCCAGCGTGAGGACGATGTTACCGGTGAGCCCGTTCTTGCCGTCCACGGCGATCCGGTAGGGGGTGCCAGCCACCGGCGTGAAGCTCAGACGGCTTTGCCGGGTTGTCGAGGAGATGTCATCGTTGCCGGCAATGGCGGTCAGGCCGGAAACACTGCCGCCCGTGTAAACGCCGAGCAAAGTGTCGAAGCTGCTGCCTACCGTGTCGAGGGTCGCTGGATCGCTGGAGGGCGCAATCCAGACGTACCACACCGAATGTCCGCCGGGGTTGCCTGCGTGGTTGGGCTCGCCGGCTTCCTTGGTCGCGCCAGCATTTGAGCCGCTCACGCTCGCTGAGCTGCCGGACAGGCCTCGAGCATCGACGAAGTTATCGTTGGCAGGCCTGGTGTTGGCGTTGCCGATGGTGATCGGGATGCGCGTGATATTGTTGTCATAATTGGATTCGGGCAAAATGCGCCGGGGATTGACTTCCATTTCAAGCGTGTAGTTGCCGTCGGGCACGCCTGTAATGTCGATCCATTGGCCGTCCAGCGTGGAATCGTAGACATCCCCCCAGCCCATCTGTATTCCCTGGTTGCCGCAGTCGTATTTGGCTCTGGAGGCGGCATTGGCCTCCCAGCGGATGGTGTCCAGCAGGCAAAAGCCAATCTTCAGGCCCGTGGCTGCCGGCTGGCCGTTGCTGTCGAGCAGCCGGTAGTTGGCATAATTGTTGAAGTGGTAATGGCCATGGCACGGCGCGTACACGAACTGTGGATTCGAGGCCGGGTTCCCCAGAGAGAGGTCCGCCGTCCCCTGGTTGCGCGTCTCGGTGGAGAAACGAAGCAGCCTGCGTGTGCCGGCTTGAACCATTCCTTCAACGACCGCACAACTGCTGGGCTGAAAAGTGACGGTCTCGATCCTTGGACTGATGGACGGTCCCCAGATGATCAGGTCCGGCAGGTTCCCGACAGTCTGCGTCCAATTCAAAGTGATATCTCCTGCGTCTCCATTCCAACCGTCCACCGCGATTTGATAAGTGGTTCCCGACACGGGTGTGAAGCTCAGGCTGCTTTGTTTGGTTGTCGAAGAAATGTCGTCGTTGCTGGCGATAGTGGTGAGACTGCTCACGCTGCTGCCGGTGTAAACGCCGAGCAAGGTGTCGAAACTGCTGCCAATCGTGTCGATCGTTACCGGATGGCTCGACGGCGCAGTCCAGCGATACCACACCGAATGCCCGCCGGGATCCCCGGCATGGTTGGGTTCGCCGGCCTCTTTGGTGGCGCCGACGTTGCTGCCGGTGACACCGCCCGCGCTGCCGCTGAGAGTTTGGCCACTGGCGAAAGCGTCATTCGACGCATTGACGAAAGCGACATCCGGCTCCTGCGCATGGCACGGAACCGAAGGCAGGAGAAATATAAGGGTGATGACCGACAGGGGCAGACACCCGGCATAACTTACGGGTTTGTACTTCATGATCATGATTCGTGCTCGGCGCACCACCAAAAATAGCAGTGCTCCGCCTTTTGTTGTAGTCGGGTGAAAACCTGAAACGTGTTGGTGTGCGACCGTAGAAGAGCAGTAGGTGAACACGGAGGACGGCTTGCTCAGCCGAACGCCTCACCCAGGCCCCGCCGCCATGGAATCAAGCCCGGCAGCGAGAACCACACTGGCAGGCCCCTGATCCTTGATCAAAATCGTAATCCTGCTCGGCTTAAGTTCTTGGAGATCAAGAATAAGATTACGATTCAAATCCTTATCTTCCGCACCCACTGCTGGTTGGCTTCCCAGTAGGTGCGTTTCAATTTGATTTCGGGAGCATCGGCGGCAGGTTGCGCGCGGCCCTCTGCGTCGATGGCGCGCGAGACGAGCGTATGCTCGCCGGACGCGGCGTTCTTCCAGTCATAACCCCAGAACGTCCACGAATACTTCGCCTGCTGTTGTTTGTCCATCTGCACCGGCGTCCAGTTGCCGCCGTCGATTCTCAACTCCACGCGCTGGAGCGGCGTGCCGTCGGTCCAGGCGGCGCCGCTCACGCGCAATGAGCCGTCCTTGCGCCGCGCGACGCGGGCGACGACCGACTTCACGTCCATCGGACCGACGCTGGTCTCGCGCCAGACGGTTTTACCAGCGCGTTCCTCGCCGCGGATCGTGACGTATTCGCGCGCCATGTATTTGCTCATGTAACGGCGGTCGAGCAGCTCGATGCGCGTGAGCCATTTCACCCAGGTGATACCGAACCAGCCGGGCACGATGAGCCGCAACGGCGCGCCGTGAACTTTTTCCAGCGGCCGGCCGTTCATCTCGTACGCCAACAAGAGGTCGTCGCGGTTCAACACGTCGCGCAGCGAAAGGCTGCGCGCGAAGTTCTGCAAATAGTCCTTGTCGCGGATTTTTTCGACTTTCTCGTCGGCGCCGAAGAAGACAGCCTCGATGGCGCGGTCGAGCGGATGGCATTCCTTGAGCAACGGGGCCAGCGGCGTGCCGGTCCATTGAATATTGCCGATGGCGCCCATGAAACCGGGATTCGAGCTGTTGCCGGAACATTCGAGCGTGGCGGTGACGGTCTTGCGCTTGCGCGTCTTGATATCGGCCAGCGAGAGCCTTTTCGGTTTCTTCACCGACCCTGAAATCTCCAACTCCCATGTGCCCAAATCGACTTCCGGCGTGCCGTAATGACTGACGGAATAGAGTTGATCGTTGGGTGTGATCCAACTCGCGAGGTCCTGCCAATAGAGCATTTTGCCCTTCGGCTGCGCGTCGAGGAACGGCACGACGGTTTCGTCCGCGCCCGGCTCGTCGAAGCCGAACAGGGAGAGGGGCGCTTGCGCGAAGGCCAGCGCGGCGAACGCCACGCTGCCGCGGAGCATGTCACGTCGGGTGAGGGAGGTCGGGTTCATGGGTTTGTCCTCTTGCTTGCGATTTCATTTCGTGAAGACGGACTGGCGCCGGAACGTGGCTCGACAAGAGCGGAGGGGATGCTCCGCGCGCCGGCGCGGATCAACGCTGCGCCGCGCCGGCGATGCTCAGGTTCAATTCGATTTCCTCCGAGACTTTGTCTTCGAACTGGCCGGGGTTGATGGCGAAGTCGCTCCGTTTGATCTTGAAATTGGCGCGGATCACCAGCAGATCGCCCTCCTTGCCCGTGCGCGCCTTCAACTTGTCTTTGAGGAACGTCATCTTCACCGGGACCGTGATGGCCCTGGTCACGCCGTGCAGACTCATCTTGCCTGTGACCTCCGCGGTGGTGACGTTGCCTTCGGTTTTCACGTTCTTCGCACTCTCGACCTCAAAGGTGATCTCCGGGTACTTCGCCACGTCGAGCCATTTGTCACTGTGCAAATGTTCCTTCTGCATCGGATTGCCGACGTGCAACGAGCTGGACTGAACGACAATCTTGCCTTTGACGGCGCCGGGGTTGTCGGGATCGAACGTCACTTTGCCGGAAATGCCGGTCGCGGTGCCGTTGATGGATTCCAGCGGGGCGTCGGTCTTGAAGATGACGTTATTGACGCCTTTCGGGTCTTTGAAGTCGAACTCCAGAGGCGCGGCGAACGCGGTCGCCGCGACCGAAGCAAAGATGAGCGCGCAGGGGAATTTATTTTTCATACTCATGAACCAACCGGTTTGTTTTGGGTTTTCGGCACGAACAGCGACGCGTGACAGAGATTGACGGCCCGGGACAAATTTTTTCTCGATCACCGGGCCGTCAATCTCTGTCACGGGGTCCTTTTGCCATCGGGTCACGCTGGTCCTGGTCCAAATAAAACTTGAGCCGAACGCAAGCCAGCCCACAAGGCTGGCCGCGGCCAATCCGACCCCGGCGGTTTGCAGGAACCTTCTCAAGTCGATTCAGTGCGAGGGAGCGGCGTCCCCGGCGGTTATTTCTTATCGGCTGAATTGGCCACGCCGATCACGCCGCAAGCAATCCGACCCCCGGCGTTGCCCACGGGCTGGCTGCCGTCGTCCACTTTCGCGTGCACGATGACGCCACGACCGATGACAGGGTTCTTCATGCCGGCAATCGTGATGTTTTTCACCGTGATTTCGTAATGCGCCTTGCCCTCGTTGTCAGCGGTGAGGTTGCCCAGATCGCCCGCATGCCGCGTCTCCTTGTCGGGCAAACCGTGCTGATGACTTTCGGGATTGTAGTGGCCGCCCGCGCTCATGCCGTCGGACGAAGTGCAGTCGCCAAATTGATGGATGTGGAAGGCGTGTTTCTGCCCCGGATTCAACCCTTCAATTCGCCTTCCTGCGTGAAGCTGACGGCGCCGTGACATTTGCTGCCCGCGGTGGGGTGCAGCACCGCGACGGCCTGTTTCACGGCCGCCCAGGCTTCGGCGTGCTCGTGCTCAGCCGCGCGCAGCGGACGGGTTGAGCTTAGACAATAGGTCGAAGCGGCTGTGATGATTGCGAGTGCTTTCATTGTTTTCATAGGCTTTCGATTTATGAGTCTGTTTGGTTTCGGTTGGTTACGTCGCGATTATTCCGGGGAGGGCGCGGGCCGGTGCGCTCCCCCAAAAAGGAAATGCCGGCCCCGCGCGACTCTTCAACAACATCGTTCGATCAAGCCAGATCATACGTCCACGGCTTTCGTTGCGGACGCGCGAGCCACTTGTTTGCCTCCGCATCGCCAACAAACTGTTCCCCGTCCGGGTCCCAATGCAGCTTGCGACCGATCCGAATCGAAATCACGCCGAGATGGCAAACCGATACCGAACGATGCCCGATTTCAACGTCGCAAACCGGCTGTTTCCGGGAGCGGATGCAGTCGAAGAAATTTCCCATGTGATCGTCGCTCACGTAAAATCGTATTGCGCCCGCCGACAACGGTTCGGTGAGCAATTCCGGGTTGCTGGTTTCGATTTTGCCGCGCGTGACGAAAATCCAGCCGTCGATTCCCTCGAACTTCACCCCGTGATGTTCACCCTGGCCGATGGCGCCACCGCCGGGATTGTCGGCAGTCGTGCTCCGGCAGGTGTGGGTGACGCCGTTCGCGTAGGTGTATTCAACGCGGTATTCCGCCGACGCCGTGAAGCCGCCTGGAATCATCTCGACGAGCGGTTTGCCTTCGATGGTCACGGGGCCGCTGCGTTCAAGGCCCAGGCCCCAGAGCGCGATGTCGTTGTGGTGCGCGCCCCAATCAGTCATGGTGCCGCCGGAATATTCCCACCAGTAGCGAAACGAGCCATGACATCGCTCGCGGACATAGGGCACGAACGGCGTTTGGCCTTGCCAAAAGTCCCAGTCCAGTTCCGGCGGGACCGGCGCGGGATTGAAGGGGCCTTTGCGGGGTCCGGCGGGCAGCAGCGTCGTGACATGCTTTAGCTTGCCCATGCGGTGGTTGCGGACGAGTTCGCACGCGAGCCGGAACCGAGCGTCGCTGCGTTGCTGGCTGCCGGTTTGCAGGACCCGTTTCGTCTCGCGCATGACGGCGATCAGCCGTTTGCCCTCATCAATCGTCAGCGTCAGCGGTTTTTCGCTGTAAACGTCCTTGCCGGCCTTCATCGCGGCGATGTTGATGAAGGTGTGCCAATGGTCTGGCGTTCCATTGATGACAGCGTGAAGGTCGGCGCGTTCGAGCAGCTTGCGAAAATCGTTGTAAACTTTCGCGCCGTTGAATTGCTTCGACGCGGCTTCCGCGCGTTTGGCATCGACGTCGCACACGGCAACGATGTTGGCGAACTTCGCGGCCAGCGTGGCGTCGTAGCGCCCCTGTCCGCCGCAGCCGATCAATGCGATGCTCGGTTTGTCATTCGGCGAGGCCGGCTTCGTCGTCGCCGCGTAGCCGCGGGATACTTCCACGAACCAAGCCGGCAACCCCGAACCGGCGGCAATGGCTGCCGAGGTTCTGAGGAAGCGACGGCGCGAGAGTGTGCGGTTGCCTGAGGACATAACCGGGCTGTTCGTGGGTTGAATTCGATGGTTCAAAGCACGGGCATTTTCATGATCACCCAGGGACATCTCCGCCGGAGCTTGTTCTCATTTCTCCGCTTTGTTGCCTGCCTTTTCCCAGGCGCGAAAGCCGCCTCCGAGATTGTAGAGCTTTGAGAAATCGAGCCGGCTCATCCTGTCGCAAGCCCTGGCGCTGCGCACCCCGGCGGCGCAATGCACCAGGTAAGTCTTGTTCTTGTCGAGCTTTGAAATCTTCTCCTGAAAATCCGGCGCGTTCACATCGATGTTGACTGCGCCGGGGATGTGGCCGGCGGCGTATTCCTCCCTGGTGCGCACGTCCAGCACCACGTTTTTGCTGTCCGCGCGGAGTTTTTCAAACTCGCCCACGTTCACGCTCTTGAATGGAGCGGTCTCTTTTTTCTCCGCGGCGGGTTTCCCTTCGTCTTTCGCGTCCGCGGCCCGCGCTACGCCGGCAATGCTCAAGCCCAGGAGCCCGGCCAGAATCACGATTACGGGTTTGTTCAGTTTCATAGTTTTGTTTTGCGCTGTTTAATTCCCGGACCGATTCAGGATTTGTGTTGGTCCTCATTCAGATACACCGAACCCTGCTCCCTGGCCACAATTTTAGAGACCGGGGGGGTTGGAGGTTTGATGCAATTCAACGATTGGCGACTCCGTTGGTGACTGACTCAGGCTGGATTTGTCTGAGCGCCCAGCGAATGGTCGTCTCGCTGTAAGCCCTGTTTTCTCGCAAGGCCTGCCTCAGAGCCGGCAAAGCTTCTTTGGCTTCGGGGCCGATCCTCCCCAAGGCCATGGCTGCGAAACGGAAAACATCATCGTTCTGGTCCCCCAACGCCAGGCTAAGTTCACGCACTGCTGTCCGGGCCCTCGGACCCACGTCCCGGAGGATTTGCGCCGCGTCGGTCCTGACCCCCTCGTCAGCGTCCTGGAGCATGTGCGCGCACGCTGGAACGGTCGTTGCCGGGCTTTCCACACTGGCCAACGCTTTGAGCGCAGCGCGACGGATGTCCGCTGATGGGTCAATCAATGCGGCGTTCAAGTCCTGCGCAGCCGATGCCGCATCGGTTCCGAAGCTGCCGAGCACCGTCGCCGAAACACGGCGCACTTCCGGGTCCGGATCTTTGAGCGCAGCAACCAGATCGGGCAGGGCCTTTTTTCCCTGGGGTCCCACGTAATATAAAATCAAACCCGCGCGATACCGAAGTTCGGCGTCTCTGGCGGGATTTGGCGGCGGGAGTTTCTTCAAAAGGAAAGCGGGCAATTTGTAGTAGATTTTCGCATAGGCCCTGTCCTTCAGCGAGGTGCCGCGGTGGAGCGTCACGCGCAGGTAAGGGACGATCTCTTCGCCGGGCTTTTGTTCCAACAGTTTTGGCAGCGCGTGGGAGGACACGGCGCCGGCTGAGCTTCCGACTCCGCCAGTCAGCTGATCAATCCACGCGCTGATCGGCCGTCCCTGATAGACAGGTTCTTCAGGAAGAATGCGAACGAACAGCCCCACGGCCAGAGCGACAAATAGAATTGCCGTCGCGATGTACCCGTACCGCTTCATGTCCGTCCTGGAGTTCGGCGGGAAGGCGCTCAGCGCTCCTCCGCCTTCGTTGCTTTTGGTCCAACGACCGGTTTCTTGTCACCCACGCTCAACGATACGATGCAGGGGATGGCCTTGCTGTTCTGTGACACGAAATCGATGTGATCAATCGGCGCGTTCAACAGAGGATTCACAAACGTGCTCCGAAACAGACGCACACTCGCCCGATCCGGCGGCGGATATTCGCCCTGACCGCTCCAGGCCACACGTGAGTTCGGGTCGGAGACGTCGCTGATCTTTTCGGTTTTCTCCTTCCACCAGTTTCGAACGTGGACGCCACAGATAATCGGAATCGCGCGCTTTTCGCCGTTTGCATAATGAATTTCCATCGTCGCAATCGTCGTGCCGTCTTCGTCGCTGTAGCCGAATCCGTGCAGCAGATGAATGTAACGGCATTTCCTTTTCACCGGGACGTTTCGAACCGCCTCTTTGAGTTGCGGCATATTTTGGCTTTTGAGCAGCAAGGTTCCCGAGAGGTCGAAGAGGATACCATCGAAATTCTGCAGCCCCTTCGGAACGATTTTCCAGTCCGGGTGAGTAAACCACGAATCCCCTTCGGTGCCGGACACCTTTCCGTAGAAGGCCGACAAGTCAATGGGTTGAGAATCCTCTTCCCCATCGGCTTTGTCTGTTTGAGCGCGCAGGTCGGGAACGGCAACCCAAAGCAACGCCGGCAGCAAAGCGGTCAATGCATCAAATCTTCGCGTTTCCATGATCCCGTTAATCAACGGCTTCGGTAGTTGAAGCAAACGAGTACAGGTTCCGAGTCGATGGGGTCAATACGGTGTTTTCCTACCGCTCCCGTCCCCGTTCCCCGGACCCCGCATGCGATTCCGTCCGTCAACGGAACAATAGCCGGGGATTGTGCATCTCACCAGCGGTGTCCGATTCCGACACCGGCTTTTGGATGTGCTTGTATTGTCCAGCTCGGGAGAGCGGGCGGCGGGTTTCGGCGGGGATCTGTATGTGCGCCGACACCCGCCGGACTTTAAGTCCCGCTTCGGGGCGATTTATGAGGAGGATCCAGTGCTCCTTTCACCAGGCGGGACCCGCCTGATGGGAACCGGCGCGCGTCTGCGGGTGAAAGGGAGCACTGGGCAATGTCACGACGCCGCCTTTCAACGGGTTGCTCCTCCTCAATCGAGCCCGCAAACCATCGTGTGGCGTCCCGAAACAAAACTCCGCGCGTTGTGCCCATGAACCGTACTAGTAGCCGACGTGAGGAGGCTGGCATCCATTGTGACCTCTCTTGAGGCGGTGGAATGGGAAGCATAAAAAGTCTTGAACTACGGCCCGCCGAAGAATCTTATTCGGCCATGAAATCAAATCGAGCGTTCCTGCTTCTGCTTCCCCTGCTCGTGGTTGCGGCCAGCCGGCTCCCGGCCGCCGAGCGGCAATTTGTTCCATTGTTTTCCGAAGAAGGTGTGCCGAAAGGATGGCTGGTGCGCGCGTGGGACGATGTGCGGAACCCGGCGCAGGGCAATCCGGTCTGGAAGGTCGAAAACGGTGTGTTGCACGGCGGCGAGCCGCGCGGCAGTTGGCTGCTCAGCGAAAAGGAATATGGCGACTTCGAGCTCGAATTCGAGTTCAAGCTGGGCGAGACCGGCAACAGCGGCTGCGCTTTGCGGGCCCCGCTTTACGGCGACCCCGCCTTCGACGGCATGGAACTGCAGATGGCGGATTTTCGATACAATACCAGCGCCAAAGACTCGGAGCTGACCGGCGGCATTTACCGGGCCATTGCCCCGACCCGGCAGGTTTACAAGCCGACCGAATGGAACAAGTACCACGTCGCTCTGAAAGGATCGCATCTGAAAGTGGTGCTCAACGGCCAGACAATCCAAGACCTGAACCTCGATGAGCAAAACCAGACTGTGAAACGCCATAACGGCAGCGACGCTCCGCCGGTCAAAGATCGTCCCCGCAAAGGCCACATCGGTTTTCAGGAGCTGAGTCGTGGCGACACCCACGCGCAGATTCGCAATGCGCGGATCAGGGTGCTGGATTGAAGCAGGCTATTTCCCGCGCCTGGGCGAATCCTCCGCCGCGTCGCGGCAGGCGTCGGCCGCGAGCGCCAGGTGTTCGAGAAATTCCTCGCGGTTTGCTTCCGGCAAAACGCTGAGCACTTCGGTCTGCAAGGCGATGGCGACCTGGCGCGCCTTCTGATATCGGCTTCGGCCCTCGGCCTTCAGATGAAGGCGATGCGCCCGGCGGTCCTTTTCGTGCTGCCGGCGTTCGAGCAGGCCGGACTTCTCCATTCGCTCCAGCAACGACGCCACGGTGTTCGGGTCGCTGCTCATCCGTTCGGTGAGTTCGCTTTGCGTGATGCCGCCCGATTCCAGCAGAGTGCGCATGACGGTGAACTGGTCGGGCGTGATGCCCAGGTGCGCGACGCGGCGGCGGAAGGCCTGGTTCAGTCCATACCACGCGTGTCGCAACAGAATGGGCAGACGCCGCCGGCCGGGCGCGTCAATCGGCATCGACTCGGTCGAACGGGTTTTCCGGGCGGCAGGCATGACAACCTTTGAATCGGACTTTTGTTTTTATTCTTCCACTCGAGACGTTGAACCTTACGAACCGGAATACGACCATGAAAATTTCACGCTTGTTTCTCGCCCGCCTTATCAGTCTGGTGGCGGTCTGCCAGTTCGGCGCCATTTCCGCGACCCACGCCGCGACCGTGCAGGGCTGGCTGAACTGGCGCGGGCCGAACCAGAACGGCACTTCGCTCGAAAAAAATCTGCCGGACAAAGTGGACGCCGGGCACCCCTTGTGGACGGCGAACCTGCCCGGCCAATCCACGCCGGTCATCGCGAACCGTCGGCTTTACATCGTCGGCTACACGGGCGAAGGACCGGATTTGCAGGAAGTGATCGCTTGCTACGACGCCGAGACCGGTCAGCAGCTTTGGCAGCATGGCTATGGCGATTTTCTCAGCGACATCATTTACCATCGCTACGCCACCTCGAGCCCGACAATCGATCCGGAGACCGGCAACGTCTATTTGCAGGGAACGCAGGGCATTCTCGCGGCGTTCACCGCTGACGGCAGGAAGCTCTGGGACCTGTCCATGATGGAGGTTTACGGACGGCTGACTTTCCCGAACGGCCGCACCGCATCGCCGTTGATCGACCAGGACCTGGTTATCACGCGCGGGATCACCGCCAATTGGGGGGCGCACGGACCGGGCGGCGACCGTTTCTACGCTTTCGACAAGAAGACGGGTGAACTGGTGTGGGCTTCGGCTCCCGGCGACCGCCCGACCGACAACTCGTTCTCGCTGCCGGTGCTGGGTTGGCTCGATGGCAAACGCGTGTTTTATGCGTCCACGGGCGATGGCAGCATCGTTTGTGTGAACGCTCGCACGGGTGACCCGATCTGGCGCATCCCGCTGTTCAAAGCCGGCATCAATTCCTCCGTGCTCGTCCATAACAACGACAAGATCATCGCGATCTACGGAACGCCTTATGAGCCCGGCCAGATGGTGGCGATGAAAATCCCACACGCGACCCCGACCAACGCGGCGGCCGGCCCGGTGATTGTGCCCCGGTCGGAAGTTGAACTTTGGGCCAACGAGCTGCGCACTTCGACCAGCTCGCCCATTCTGGTCGGCGACACGGTTTACCTCACCAGCGAAGTCGGGAATCTCGCCGCCATTGATGCGAGGAACGGCAAGGTTCTCTGGAAGCTCAAATTGGGCATCGAACAACGCAACGCCTGCCCCATCTACGCGGACGGCAAGTTGTATGTGCCCATTCTGAATGAGCCGGGTCAGAAGGAGGAAGGTGCCGATGAAACCGCAGGCCGAGGAGCATTTTACATCGTCAAACCGCGCGCCGACGGGGGTGAAATCCTGTCGCACGCCGTACTGGAGGGCCGTTGTTTCGGTGTGCCGACGGTCTATAACGGCCGGATTTACGTCCAGACGAGCAAGAAGCTCTATTGCTTCGGCCAAAAGGGAAGCAACCCCGGCCTCCCGCAGGCTGCGACTGAAGAACAATGGCCTGCGCCCGGCCCGGCCGCTCAGTTGCAGATCATTCCTGCGGAAGTTCTGTTGAAACCCGCCGACAAAGTTTCTTTTCGCGCGCGGGAGCTCGACGCGAACGGTCTGACGGTCGGGGAAATCAAAGACCCGCAACAACTCAAATGGTCCCACTACATTCCACCGACAGCGCGAGTCAGAGCTTCGATGAAAGCCGAATTCAACGATGCCGGCCAACTGGTGGCCGCGTCCGACGCGGCGCCGTCCGCGGGCGCGTTCGAGGCGGTCGTCGGAAAATTGCGCGGCACGTTTCGCGGACGCGTCCTGCCCGGCCTGCCCATCAAACAGGACTTCGAGTCGTTTCAGTTGAGCGAGACGACAACCAACAACGTCGAGCCACCGACGCCCTTTGCGTATCCGCCACTGCCTTGGATTGGCGCGCGGTTCAAGTTCGACGTGCGCGAGAAAGACGGGAACAAATGCCTGGTAAAAACCGTCGACAACCGCTTCTTCCAGCGTGCGACGGTGTTCATGGGCGATCCGGGCTTGAAGAATTATACCATCGAGTCGGATGTGATGAGCGAAGGGAACAGGCGCAAGATGTCGGATGTGGGTCTCATCAACCAGCGCTACAAGATTGTTCTCAAGGGCAACGAGAAGAAGCTGGAACTCAGCTCGAACGACGAATTGTTCCGCTTTGGGAAGGAGTTCAACTGGTCCCCGAATGTGTGGTATCATCTGAAAGCGCGAGTCGATGTGGCCCCGGACGGTTCCGGCGTAGTACGCGCAAAGGCCTGGCCCAGGGGCGAGGCGGAGCCGGCTGCCTGGACGCTGGAGGTGCCCCACAAACACGCGCATCAAAACGGCTGTCCCGGCCTGTTCGGCTTTTCGCCGCAGGATATGCGCGTTTATATCGACAACATTTTGGTGACGGCGAATTAACTTGGTTTCTTAATCTTAATCTTCCTCTTAATCTTAATCCCTCCATGAAAACCATCCGTTTCGATCATGAGAATCTCTCAATCCTGATCTTCCTTTTAATCTTAATCAGCCCCGCGATGGCCGCCCAGGACTGGCCGCGTTGGGGCGGACCCGATCCCGGCCGCAACATGTATTCGCCCGCCAAAGGCCTGCCGGATCGTTTCGATCCCGGCAAACCCAAATCCGGCACTGACGACATCGATATGAACACCACCAGGAACGTGAAGTGGGTGGCCAAACTCGGTTCACAGGCCTACGGCAACGTCGTCGTCGCCGGCGGCAAGGTGTTCATCGGCACCAACAACGAAAATCCTCGCGATCCGCAACATCAGGGCGACCGTAGCATCCTGTTGTGCTTCGACGAAAAGACCGGCGAGTTTCTCTGGCAGCTCGTCGTTCCCAAACTCGCGTCCGGCAAAGTGAATGACTGGGAAGGACTCGGCCTGCTTTCCTCGCCCTGCGTGGAAGGCAATCGCGTTTATCTGGTGACCAGCCGTTGCGAAGTCATTTGCCTCGACACCGAGGGCATGGCCAACGGCAACGACGGCCCATTTATGGACGAGGCGCAATACGTGGTCGGTCCCGGCAAACCGCAAGCGAGAATCGGCCCTCGCGACGCCGACATCATCTGGGTCTATAACATGATGGACGAGCTGGGCGTGTTCCCACACAACGCCTCGAACTGTTCCGTGCTCATCGTGGACGATCTGGTGTACGTCTGCACTTCCAACGGACAGGACTGGTCCCACGTCAATATTCCCTCGCCCAATTCTCCCAGCTTCATCGCCTTGAACAAGGCGACCGGAGAGTTCGCCGCCGAGGATGACGCGCACATCGGCCCGCATATTTTCCACGTACAATGGAGCTCCCCGTCGATGGGTCTGGTGAACGGCAGGAAACTGCTTTTCTTCGGCGGCGGCGACGGCTACTGCTACGCCTTCGACTCCAGGCCGGTGAAGGAAGGCGACTCGACCTATCTCAAGGTTGCCTGGAAATACGATTGCAACCCGCCGGAGCGGAAAAAATTCAAGTACCCCGCCGCGGAAGGCGTCAGTGAAATCAACGCGACACCGGTCTTCTACAAGAATCGCGTTTACGTCGCCGTTGGCCAGGACCCCGAGCACGGCGAAGGCGTCGGCATACTGACCTGCATCGACGCCACGCGGACCGGCGACATCACGCCGACCGGCAAAATCTGGAGCTACGATAAGATCCACCGCAGTATCTCGACGGTTTCGATTGACCCGGACTCCGGCCTCTTGTTCGTCGGCGACTTCTCCGGCTTCGTGTATTGCCTCGACGCCGAGACCGGCAAGCTCTACTGGACGCACGACATGAAAGCGCATATGTGGGGCTCAACGCTGGTCGCCGACGGCAAGGTCTATTGCGGGGATGAAGACGGTGATTTCGTGGTCCTCGCTGCCCGCAAGGAAAAGAAAATCCTGAGCAAGACGGTGATCGCCGGCAAGGAAGAGGACGGTCCAAATCTCGGATCGCCGGTTTATTCCACGCCGGTCGTGGCCAACGGTGTCGTCTACGTCGCGAGCAACGCGCATCTCTATGCGATTCACGACGCCGCTCGCCACGCGCCGAGCAGCGACCGTCCTAAAGTGGACGTGAGTCCGAAAGGACTCGGTGAGAAAAAATAGCGGAGCCCCCTGGCTCGACCGCCTGATGAGTCCCATGCGCCTGAGCCGCACACGGAGGGTGAGAATGGCAAAGAGACTGAGACTGTTTCTCCCTCCCCATGAACCCGGTGGGGCGAGACTCCGTCGAGCCCTGATCCCTCCCAACGACAGAGAATTAGGGCTCGACGGAGTCTCGCCCCACCGTTCATGGCCCTCAATGCGCGTTGGAAAACCGGGGAGGCTTTCCATGAACCTGCTGCGGGTCGCAGACCCG
>QHPW01000061.1:0-3217 GCA_003219675.1 Verrucomicrobiota bacterium | reverse complement strand
CATTTCTCACCCGAAACCGGCTGTCCCTTCTGGCTCGATTGGGCGAAGAAGCATTTCGATCCTCGCAAGGAAATCAAGACAGTCGCCGACATGTCGAAGTTCCCGCACTTTCATGACGAATGGCTGCGCGACCTGCAACCCGACGTCTGGGTGCCGGTGAAATTTAAAGGCCGGCCTTACAACATTTTTGAGACCGGTGGCACCACCGGCATGCCGAAACAACGCATCGGCTGGGACGATTATAAGGTCGATTACGAGGAATTCTCCGGCAAGGTTTCCGACGATCATTTTCCCCGCGGCGGAGCGTGGTTGATGGTCGGCCCCACTGGCCCGCGCCGTTTGCGACTCGCCATCGAGCACCTCGCAAACTACCGCGGCAGCCCGTGCTACTTTGTGGACCTCGACCCGCGTTGGGTGAAGAAAGTCATCAGCGAGAAAAAGGCCGACCAGGCCAAGGCCTACATGGAACACGTCGTGGACCAGGCGGTCACAATTTTGAAGCACCGCAAGGTCAGCGGCCTCTTCACCACCCCAAAACTCCTTGAGGCGCTCGCTGAGAAAACCAATTTGTGGGAGGCCGGCATTCGCGGCGTATTTTGCGGCGGGACGACGATGGCTCCGCAATACGTCCGCTTCATCATCGAGGAAGTGCTCGAAGGGCGGGTCGGTTTTTATCCCACTTACGGAAACACATTGATGGGCCTCGCCGCCAGCGTGCCCTTGCGGCCGGAGGACAAATACGCCATCACCTATTACGCGCCGCAACCGCGGGCCGTGCTCCGCGTCGTGAATCCCAACCAGACCGACGAACTCGTGAACTACGGCGCTTGGGGCCGCGTCGAACTCACCACGCTGACGAAGGAATTCTTCATGCCTCGCTTCCTCGAACGGGACGAGGCCATCCGCCGCGAACCGCGCGCGCCTTACGCCTCGGACGGCGTCGCCGAGGTGCGCCCGTTTGGCGCGCTGGAGAAGAACATTGTGGAGGGAGTTTACTAGCCCTGGCCAGCTTGCATTCTCAGGGCAGCAAAGCGGACACCCCCGTTAACCTTCGGTCCAGCCCTCGCCATGAAGGTCCTTGGAACCAGCCGCACCAAGGGAACAAGTTCCTTCACAAGCGGCGTTCCATTGAACCGCCTGAGGAGGCAATTGCGAATTGCGAATTGAACAGGTTGGTTTACGTTGGCGTCTGATTTCGGGCAGCGCCCCTTGGGGCGGGTCCGATCCGGCGGCGCGCCGGATCGAGCCAGGGCGGAGCGAGACGAATGAGCAAACCAGCCGGGAACATCAGAGAAGGAGTCGAGCGAGACGCTTCGGCCCCATCCGGTCTTCCTTCCTTCGATTATCAGCCCCGCACCCGACTGGTCTTCGGCGTGAACAGCGTCGAACGCGCGGGTGAACTGGCCCGCGAACTCGGCGCGCAACGCCTGTTGGTCGTCACAGACCGGGGCATTGTCACCGCCGGACATGCGGACCGCGTCGAGCACATTCTCCAATCGTGCGGGCTCGGCGTGGTGGTCTTCGGTGAAACGCGCGAGAATCCCACGACCCGCGACATCGATCGATGTCTGGAGATCGCGAAATCGGCCGGCATCGACACCATCGTCGGCCTCGGCGGCGGCAGCAGCATGGACACGGCGAAAGGGTGCAATTTCCTTCTGACCAACGGCGGTCGGATTCAGGATTACTGGGGCGTCGGCAAAGCGACCAAACCGATGCTGCCGTTCCTCGCCATTCCGACCACAGCCGGCACCGGCAGTGAATGTCAGTCCGCCGCGCTCATTGCGGACGAACACACGCACCAGAAAATGGCATGCCTCGATCCAAAAGCTGCGGCGCGCATCGCTGTTTTGGACCCCGTCCTGACCGTTTCGCAGCCGCCGTTGGTCAGCGCGCACACCGGCATCGACGCCATTGCTCATGCCGTCGAAACCGCGGTGACAAAGAAGCGCAACAATCTTTCACTGATGTTCTCGCACGAGTCTTTCAAACTGACGGTGCCGGGTTTCCCGCAAGTTCTGAGCAATCCGAAGGACCTCGAGGCCCGAGGGCGAATGTTGTTGGGCGCCGCACTTGCCGGAACAGCCATTGAAAACAGCATGCTCGGCGCCGTGCATGCCGCCGCCAATCCGCTCACGGCGCATTACGGTGTCGTGCACGGTGAAGCGGTGGGAATCATGTTGCCGCACGTCATCCGTTTCAACGCGAAGGACACCGTGACGAAGCGGGCCTATGCGGAACTGGCGTCCGCGCCGGAAATCGCGTGTGTCAGCGATGGCCTGGATGCAGCCGTGGAAGCACTGATCGCGCGGCTGGAATTGTTGTTGAACGCCGCACAAATTGCGCGGTCGCTCGCTGACCTCGGAGTGAAGCGCTCTAAAATCAAAGTCATGGCGGAAGAAGCAGCGAAACAGTGGACCGCGAGTTTCAATCCGCGTTCGGTTGCGGCAAAGGATTTTGAGGACTTATACGATGCCGCCTTTGAGCCGCGCGGCGATGGAGATCGAGCGTAGGCAGGACCTTACTGCCCGCCCTTGGCCATTCCGTGGTGAACCTTGGTTAAGCCTTCAAGTAACGCGCTCCATTCTTCCTCGGTCGTTTCCCATCCACTGCTGAAGCGCAGGACGCGACCCGCTTCTCGCGTCGAATACCCCATCGCTGCGATGACATGGGATGGCTGCTCCTTGCCGCTGGAGCACGCTGAGCCGGTGGACACAGCGAAACCGAGCTTGTCGAGCTTCACGACCCAGCGTTGCTGGGAGTCTGCTTCGGGCATCAACGCCGAAACGGTGTTCCACAAGCGTTCCTGTCCGGCGCCAACGACCTCTGAGCCGGGCAATTCCGACAGCATCCGCTTTTCGAAAGCCTCGCGCCATTCGACATGCTTCTCGTGTTCGTCCGCGCTCAACAACGCTTCGCGCGCATCGAGCGCGGCCATCATCGCAAGGATTCCGGCGACGTTCTCTGTGCCCGCCCGCCGCCCTTCTTCCTGCGGGCCACCGCGCAAGAGCGGCTCGACGCGACCCTTCGCCGGGCACTTCAGAAAACCAATCCCCTTTGGCCCGCCGAACTTGTGCGCCGCGCCGCTGACGAAATCGCATTCGCCCAGTCCGTGGGCCGGGAGTTTGCCAATCCACTGTGCCGCGTCACAGAAAAACGGCACGGCCCACTGCTTACAGATCGCCAGCGCCTCGCGCCACGGCTGCAGCACGCCGGT
>QHPW01000288.1:8821-11956 GCA_003219675.1 Verrucomicrobiota bacterium | reverse complement strand
CTGGGAGATCAGGGCTCGACGGAGTCTCGCCCCACCGTTCATGGTCCAAATGCGCGGTGGCAAAACCGTGGAAACTTCCCATGAACCGCCCCCTCACTCCAACACATCGTGCTTGCCAATCGTTGGTGTTGCTGACGCGGATGCGCTCCGCGCAGTTTGCACTTTGCATTTCGACCCTCCCGTGCTTCAGTTCCCCGCATGGTCGGGACCATCATCAACGCCGCGGCAATCCTGTTCGGAGGCGTGGCCGGGCTGACGGCAAAAAAGCAGCTCCCGCTCGCTCATCAAACCGCTCTTAAAATCCTGCTGGGCGCCTTCACGGTCTATGTCGGCTTGAGCGCCGCCTGGCAGGGACTCCATGGCGGTTTTTTGCAAATCCTCAAACAACTCGGCATCGTCCTCCTGTCGCTCATGCTCGGCAACCTGACCGGCAAACTGCTCCGCATCCAGAAATCGCTCAACCGCCTCGGCCAATACGCCAAACAAGAAATCTCTGAAGCGACCGCGGACAACCGGAGCCGATTCAGCGAAGGGTTTATCACCGGCTCGATCCTCTTCTGTCTGACGCCCATCGCCGTCCTTGGCTCGCTCCAGGACGGGCTCGGCGACAATTTCAAACCGTTGGCGGCGAAAGCGGTGATGGACGGGCTGGCGACCATGGCCTTCGTGAGCGCGTTCGGCTGGGGCGTGACAGTGGCGGTCATTCCTGTCGTGGCCTGGCAGGGCACGATCTCGTTGCTTGCCGGACTGGCGCGCCCGTGGTTGGAGAAATACTCTTTGAGCGATCCCATCAACGCCACCGCCGGATTGCTGGTCTTTTGCGTCGCGCTGATCATTTTCGAACTGAAAAAAATCGAACTGGCGGATTATCTGCCGAGCCTGATCTACGCGCCGCTGCTGACGTGGATGTGGCGCTGACCCCAACGCGAGTGGCACGGGTGTCCCGCCCGTGAGTTTCTGGTCTGGAGCAAACGGGCGGGACGCCGGTGCCACTGGTGTCATGTCACAGAATTACCCATGCAATGTGAACGCTCCGCTTTCCCCTCACCCGGCCTTCGGCCACCCTCTCCCCATCCGATGGGGAGAGGGCAGGATGAGGGGCGGTGCAGCTTCCGGCGGTGTCCTAGGACACCGCGCAGCTTCCAGCGTTATTGACGTCGTTGTAAAGAAACGTTAGGGACAACACACCGGCCGCCGCTGCGCCCTGCAAGAAACTGCGCCCTCGGTTCCGCCAGGTTCAATTTCCAATTTGAATTTTGCGGCGCGCGACCGCACTCTGTCGGCATCAACGACGCGCTTGCAATGAAATCGACATCAACCCCCCTCAAAGCCGCCGCGCTGGGCGGGCTGCTCCTTTCCAACACCATGCAGATTTCCAACGCCGATGAAGGCATGTGGCTGTTCAACCATCCGCCCCGCAAACAGCTCAAGGAGAAATACGGCTTCGAGGTGACCGAAGCGTGGGTCGAACACGTCCAGAAATCATCCGTCCGCTTCAACAGCGGCGGCTCCGGTTCGTTTGTTTCCGAGGACGGCCTGGTGCTCTCGAATCATCACGTCGGGGCGGACGCGCTGCAAAAATTCGGCGACAAAGACCACGATTACCTGCGGGACGGCTTTCATGCCCGCGCCCCTGCCGGGGAGAAACGCTGTCTGGATCTCGAACTCAACGTGCTGATGAGCATCGAAGACGTGACGGATCGCGTCAACGCCGCCGTCAAGCCGGAGATGGCCCCGGAGCGGGCGTTCCTCGCCCGCCGCGCGATCATGGCGCAGATCGAAAAGGAGTCGCTCGACAAGACCGGTTTGCGCAGTGATGTCGTCACGCTTTACCAGGGCGGCCAGTATCATCTGTATGGTTTCAAAAAATACACCGACGTCCGCCTCGTCTTCGCGCCCGAGCAGCAGATCGCGTTTTACGGCGGCGACCCGGACAATTTTGAGTATCCGCGCTTTGACCTCGATATCTGTCTGTTCCGCGTTTACGAAAACGACAAACCCGCGAAGATCCGGCACTACCTGAAATGGAGCGAAAGCGGCGTTTCCGAAAACGAACTGGTCTTCGTCTCCGGTCATCCCGGACGCACCAGCCGGCTGTTCACCGTCGCCGAGCTGGAATACGTGCGTGACCAGCGCCTGCCTTACGCGTTGGAACGCCTGCACGGACTCGAAGTGCTGTTGCTCAGTTACAGCGCGCGCAGCGACGAGAATGCCCGGCGGGCCAAGGAAGATTTGTTCAGCGTGCAGAACAGCCGCAAGGCCTATATCGGCGAGCTGGCCGGCGTGCTCGACCCGAAGCTGATGGAGCAAAAGCAGGCGGCGGAGAAAAAGCTGCGCGACGCGGTTGCCGCCCGGCCGGCATTGAAGGAAACCGCCGGCGCGTGGGAAAACGTCGCCGCGGCCCAGAAGATCATTGCCGGCAACGCGCTCCGCTACAACCTGCTCGAAGTCGGACACGGTTTGCACGGCGACCTGTTCGGCATCGCGCGGACGCTGCTGCGCGCCGGCGACGAAAAACCGAAACCCAACGCCGAGCGCCTGCGTGAGTTCGGCGAAGCCGGGCTGGGGTCGCTCGAGTTCCAGCTCTTTTCCGAAAAACCGATTTACGACGATCTCGAACAGTTGTTGCTGGCGGATTCGCTCACGTTTCTGGCGGGCAAGCTCGGCTATTCCGATTCGCTGGTTCAGAAAGCGCTCGCTGGAAAATCGCCGCAGGAACGCGCCTCGGAGCTGGTCCGTGGCACGAAGGTGAAGGATGTGGCGTTCCGAAAAAAGCTTTACCAGGAAGGCAAGGCTGCTGTGGACGCGGCGCATGACCCGATGATCGAACTGGCGCGACTGATGGATTCCGACGCGCGGGCGGTGCGGAAGATTATCGAGACGCAAAGCGAGGCCAAACAACAGGCGCACGCGCAAATCGCCAGGGCCCGGTTCGCCATCGAGGGGACCAGCACTTATCCGGATGCGACCTTCACACCGCGACTTGCCTACGGCACGGCGAAAGGTTACGAGGAGAACGGCACGCCAGTTCCTTTCCAGACGACCATCGCCGGGCTTTACCAACGCAGCCAGGAACACCAGAACCAGCCGCCATTCGACATTCCGCCCCGCTGGCTCAAGCGCAAAGGCAGGCTC
>QHPW01000288.1:0-8804 GCA_003219675.1 Verrucomicrobiota bacterium | reverse complement strand
TTCCGGCAGCCCGGTCATCAACCGCGACACCGAATTCGTCGGCATCATCTTCGACGGCAACCTCCAGTCGCTCGTGCTCGACTTCGCCTACACCGACAAACAGGCGCGCGCCGTCTCCGTCTGTTCGCAGGCGATCCTCGAGGCACTGCGCAAAGTTTACGATGCGAAGGACCTCGCCGAGGAGTTGACCGGCAACAGGAAGCGAAAATAATCTGATTACAATCGTGCAAACGGTGTCGGGAGCGCATGCGCTCCGCATGTTGTGTTTGAGGCCTCGCCAAACACACGGCACTCGGCGCTGGACGACCGCGTCGCGCTCGATCCGGGGAGCGCGGCTCTGCGAGCCGCAGCACTCCCGCAACTCAGACAAAACTGCTGCGGGTCGCAGACCCGCGCTCCGCCATCCTGACTGAGGTATGAACAAAGTCCGGCTTGGCATCATCGGCATGGGCAACATCGGCAAACACCACGCCGGCTATTTGCTCGAAAGCAAAGTGCCGCGCTGCGAACTCACCGCCGTGTGCAGCACCTCGCCGCAAAAACTCGAAGCTTACAAGACCAAAGGACTCAGGATCTTCGACGACGCCGGGAAGTTGATTCAGTCGCGGGAAGTGGACGGGGTCATCGTGGCCACTCCGCATTATCAGCACACGACGCTCGGGATCGCCGCGCTTGAAGCCGGGCTGCATTTGATGGTGGAGAAACCGATCTCGGCGCACAAAGCCGACGCCGAACGGCTGATCGCCGTGGCAAAGAAACATCCCAACTCGAAGTTCAGCGCCATGTTCCAACTCCGCGTCGAGCCGCGTTATCAGAAAATCCACGAACTCATCAGGAACGGCGACCTGGGCGAGATCGTGCGCATGAGCTGGTTGATCACCGATTGGTTCCGCACCGAAGCCTACTATGCCAGCGGCGGCTGGCGCGCGACCTGGCGCGGCGAAGGCGGCGGCGTGTTGCTCAATCAATGCCTGCACAACCTCGACGTGATCGCCTGGCTGCTGGGCATGCCCGCGCGCGTCCGCGGCTTCTGCCAGCTCGGCCGCTACCACCATATCGAGGTCGAAGACAACGTGACCGCGTACCTCGAATACCCGAATCAGGCGACCGGCGTTTTCGTCACCTCCACGGGCGAAACCCCGGGCACGAACCGCTTCGAGATCGCGGGCACGCGCGGCCAGGTCGTGCTCGAACACAACAAGCTTACGCTCACGCGCAATGACGCCGACATGATCCTGTTCAGTCGCGCCGCGACGACCGGGTTCGATCATCCGGGCCTCGAGCACGTGGACATTTCGATTGGAAACGCCGCCACCCCGCACGCGACCCTCATGCAGAACTTTGTGGACGCCATCCTCGACGGCGCCCCGTTGCTGGTGCCCGGCGAAGAGGGTCTGCATTCGGTGGAGCTCGCCAACGTGATGTTATACTCTTCGTTGATCGGTCAGACCGTTGAGTTGCCGATGGACGGGGCGGCGTTTGAAAAGAAACTTCAGCAATTGATCGCCGAATCGAAGTTTGAAAAGAAAGTGGTCGAGATCACAGGCGACGATTTCACGAAGTCATTTCATCGATGAGCGAGCAATTCCTGTTGGGGAGTCAACGAACCTCTCGCAAAGCCGGAGGCATGAAAGAATGAATGGCTCAAAGCCATACGGCCCTTTGAGCGATCCGCAGACTTCTGGAGAAGTGCCAACTCGGTTGGCACTGCGAGCGTCACCTTTCCCCTCACCCCAGCCCTCTCCCTCGGGGAGAGGGAGAATCCTGCGCTGGCTTTCAGCACAACCCAGCGCGGTGTCTGCCCGACGAACTTCCCGAAGAACCGAACCTCCGTTCGACATAGCGACTCGGACCCTTCCCGAAATTGTCGAACTTCGCGAGTCCTCCGGCAGAGCCGGAGGTTTCCCATGACAATGAAAAAGTTCGCGGTATCAGTCGTTGGCAAAAACTTCCTTATTGGGAATGAGGCAAGCATCCCGGAGAAACATGGCTTTTGGACAACCGTCTTCATCGAGGCAGCAGACAGCAACGCCGCCGGCAAACTAGCCCTTCAAACGGTGGAATCAGACAGGAATTTGCAAGCTTCGGTAGCGAATCCAGAATTTGATCCGCCGGTTTTGTCGGTTGATGAAGTTGCGGAACTCGATTCATTTGAAGGGTGCCGTCTGCCAGGTACCGGGTTTTTGTTTTACCCGGAAGAAGAGTCTCGCGAGTAATCCGATACGCGCTAAAGTGTCTCCAACATAGACCGAAAACGTTTAATTATGATCCTCACCGGCATCGGCGACGAAGCGGGCAACACCATCGAGGCGCAAATCGCGGCGACGAAGGAACTCGGCTGGAAACACATCGAAGCACGCGGCGTGGAAGCGCCGGGCTTTCCCAAAGCCAATCTTCACGACATTCCCGACAAGGCGTTCGACATCGTCGAGCGAAAATTGAAGGAGAACGGCACCGGCGTCTATTGCTTCGGCTCGACCATCATGAACTGGGCGAAGACGGTCGAGACGCCGTGGGACATCACGCTGGGCGAGGTGAAACGTTGCATCGCACGCATGAAACGGCTCGGGACGAAATTCGTCCGTATCATGAGCTTCAAGCCGAAGGAGGACGACGACCGCATTCCGCCGGTCGTGTTCGAGCGCGTCCGCGAGGTGACCAGGATGTTTCTCGACGCCGCGGTAACGCCGGTGCACGAGAACTGCATGAACTACGGCGGCATGAGCTGGAAACACGCGCTCGAACTGCTGGATAAAGCGCCCGGCCTCAAGTGGGTTTTCGACACCGCCAATCCGGTGTTCAATCCCGACCGCAGCAGACCGAAGCCGTGGCCGCGGCAGGACGCGTGGGAATTCTGGGAACACGTCCGCGACCACGTCGCGCACATCCACGTCA
Organism: Verrucomicrobiota bacterium; assembly: GCA_003219675.1. Lineage (GTDB taxonomy): Bacteria > Verrucomicrobiota > Verrucomicrobiia > Limisphaerales > AV2 > AV2. The sequence goes on along the minus strand of QHPW01000288.1, from coordinate 5,909 downwards.
AGGACGCGACCTGGAACCCGGCGAAGAACGACGCCGACTACAACTGGCCGGGCGAAGGCCAGGGCCGGGTGCGCGACATTCTCAAGGACGCCCTGGCGCGCGGTTACGACGGCGGCATCTCCATCGAACCGCACATGGTCATCGTGTTCCACGACACAAACTCGAGGTCCAACGATGATGAAATGGAGAAGAATTATGTGGAATATGGACGGCGGCTGGAGAAGTTGATCAAGGAAGCCAAAAGAGCTGTTGGCTCGCCCTCACCTTGAGCCAGGTCCGCCGCGGGCACGAACCTTAACTTCGTAGCAGCCGACGTAAGGAGGCTCTCATCGATTTCGGATTTCGGATTTCGGATTTCGGATTTTGAGTAATGAGCCTCCTTACGTCGGCTGCTACGGGTTCATGGCCACGATTCGCGTCCAAATTCTGGAGGTGTTCTCTTTCCATGAACCAAGTGGGGCGAGACTCCGTCGAGCCCTGATTCTGTCGCTGGGAGATCAGGACTCCATGGAGTCTCGCCTCACCGTTCCAGTGCGCGCGTGGCAAAACCGTCGCGAGACGACCCGGAATTTGAGTCACGTCGCGCCGGCCCGAGGAAACAACTGCGCTCTCAAATCGGGGCGCTTCCCGGCGCTTTCAGCATATCGTTCCGTCCGGTCGGTTTGGGAGCAGCCGAACGCGAAATAAAAGCTCGCGCCCTTGTCCGGCTCGGCTTCGCCCCAGACACGCCCGCCATGCTTGTGGATGATGCGCTGCACCGTGGCCAGCCCGACGCCGGTTCCTTCGAATTCGTCCATGGCGTGCAGGCGCTGGAACACGCCGAAGAGACGGTCGGCTTGTTTCATGTCAAAGCCGACGCCGTTGTCGCGGACGAAGATGACACGACGGCCGCGACGATCGCCTTCGCCCACCTGAATGACCGCGTGTTCGCGAGTGCGGGTGTATTTGATGGCGTTCGATAGCAGGTTGGTAAACACGACTTTCATCAGGTTCGGATCGCAATCGACTTCGGGCAGAGGACCGACCTCCCAGCGGATGTTCCGGCCTTCGGTTTCCGGCTTGAGCTGGTCCAGGACTTCCTCCACCAGCGGATTCAACTCCGTGGCTCGCTTGGCCGGCGACTTCCGTCCGAGCCGCGCGAAACCGAGCAGGTTCTCGACCATTTTCTCCAGTCGCGCGGAACTGTCCACCACGCGCCGCAGGCAATCGTTGCCCTCGGCCGTGAGTGTGGCGCCAAAGTCTTCCATCACAATTTCGGCAAGCCTTTCGATCCGGCCCAGCGGCACCTTGAGATCATGCGCAATCGAGTAACTGAAAGCATCCAGTTCACGGTTGGCGGCTTCCATCGCGGCGGCGTGATCGGCCAGGGCCTTGTTCAGCTTCGTGATTTCCTCCTCCGACTGCTTGTGTTGGGTAATATCGCTCAAGCTCAGCCGGTATTGCGTGGGGCTGCCGGCGGCGTAAGAGCCGGCGACCCCTTCCAGCCGGGCGTAAAAGGGCGAGCCGTCCTTTCTGGCGAGTTTCAATTCGCAACTCTGCCGGGCGCGGGTTTGCACCAGCTGCCGGCAGAACAGATGAAACGCCGGACGTTGGTTCGGGTCAATGAACCGATGGAAGGGGGTTTTGAGCAGGGCGCTTCGCGATTCACCCAGCAGTTCCGTGCTGGTCAGGTTCACCTCCAGAATCAGTCCACGCAGATCCAACGTGAGGTAGCCTACCGGGGCGAAGTCGTAAAGGTCGGCGTAGCGGTCGCGGGAGGTTTCGATCTCCCCTTGCGCCCTGCGCAACTCGTCGTTCTGCATCTGCAGTTCGATCTGAGCGACCTGCAACTCATGAATCAGCTTGGCGGGGTCTCGGGCCGGGGGTTGCGGAAAATCATCCTTTTTTTTCAGAAATGTTGCCTCGGCCTTCCTGCGCAGCCGGGCAAAGGTTTTGGATGGGGATTTGGTCTTTTTCATAAAGCCGGCAGTCGGGTAACAGCGCAACTGGGTTCAGGCTACGCGCTTCCGGTCACATCTTCAATCGCCAAAAGCACCATTGAGACAGCGTCTTTTTCATAGACAATTCTTCTCGCGTTCAGCAACATTCTTTTTCGCCCAACACCCGGGAAATCGTGCTCGAGTTCAAAGTTTTCGAAGTGGCTGTTCCGCGGGATGATCTCCTCGAGCAACTCGCGCAATCGCGGGATGTTCCACGCCCCGGCGTTCAGCTCATAGATAAAACGCCCCTCTGTGCCGGCGGAATCCGCTTGGAACGTCTGGTAGAACCGACGGCTCGCCATGATGACGCGCAGCGTGGCATCGAGCACCAGCAAAGGCTCGCGCGTTGTCTCCATCGCGCCTTCAATAAACTGAAATAAAGGCGCCGCGGCGGCGCTCAGCTTACGGAACTGCTCGGCCGAGCGGATCTGCTCCTGAAGCAATTGAATGTCCACGAAGGTAATCACCGCGCCTTCGATGACGTTTTCGACCGTCCGATAGGGCATGATACGCATCAAATACCAGCGCTCATCCTTGGACTGGACTTTGGTTTCCCTGGGCACCAGCGTATTGATCACCTGCTCCACCTCCTCCACCAGGGCTTCATGTTTCAGGTTGGAGACGATGTGACTGATGGGGCGGCCCAGGTCCGACGGAATCAGGTTGATCACGCGGTTGGCCTCGGAGGTAAACCGTTTCACGCAAAGATTGTTGTCCAGGAAAATGGTGGCGATCCGGGTGCTGTCGAGCAGGTTCTTCATGTCGTCGCGGGCGTGGGTCAATTGTTCGAGCTTGCTCTGCAACTCCGCATTCACCGTGGTCAGCTCTTCGTTGAGCGAATGCATCTCCTCTTTGGAGGTCTCCAGTTCCTCGTTGGTGGATTGCAGTTCTTCATTGGTGGACTGCAACTCCTCGTTGGTGGACTTGAGTTCCTCGTTCGAAGTCTCCAGCTCCTCGACGGTGGTTTGCAGGTGCTCCCGGGTGTATTTGAGTTCCTGCTCCAGCTCATTCACCCGCTGTCGTTGCAGCGCCGGCAACCGGATTGGTGTCTTGCCCGTTTCAGCCGATCGCAGGGGTCCCATATCTTCGAACACCACCAGCAACATCCCGCGCAGATTCTCCGGTTCCCGCAGCGGTTTGACGGTGAGATTGACCCGTTGATGCCCGCCGTTGGACCGGACTTGCAGATCGCGATAGCTCACATCCTTTTCCTGGCGGCGCGCTTTGCGAATGGCGGCTGACAGTTCAAACTTGAGCCCTTCGCGCGCCATGTCCACGATGTTCAGGTTGGCCTGGCCGACCGCCGGTTCCAGATACTTGCCGGTGCGGCCATGGATATAATGAATTTCCGCCTTCTCGTTGATGACCACGCAGGCAGGAGAATACTCGTCCAGCAACAGCCGCGTCACCAGTTCCGGCAACACGCCCGGCCAGACTTTCCGGGCTTCGGTGGCGGCTTCCTTCTCATTCGACGTCCTGGTGAGCCCTGGGGGAGGGAAATCGACCACCGCCGTCGCCACGGTTTCCTTGCGCTGGCAAATCTTCCATTTCTTGTCCAGGACAGCGAAGTAATCCTGGAACCCGCCGGCGGATTCGGAAGAGCCGAGGAACAGCAGGCCGCCGGGCTTCAAGGTGTAATGGAACAGCGGAAACAATTTCTTCTGCAATTCGGGGTCGAGATAGATCAGGAGGTTGCGGCAGCAAAGCAGGTCCAGCTTCGTAAACGGCGGGTCCTTAATGAGGTTTTGCGAGGCGAAGATCACCATCTCCCGAATGTCCTTGCGGATGCGGTAAACGTCTCCGTGCTTGGTGAAAAAGCGCTTCAAGCGTTGGGGCGATACGTCCGCCACGATGTTGCTCGGATACGCGCCGGTCCGGGCCGTTTCGATCGCGCGCTCGTCGATGTCCGTTCCGAAAATCTGGACCTGACAGTCGCGCCGACACTGGACCAGACACTCGCGCAACACCATCGCAACGGAATAAACCTCTTCGCCGGTGGAGCAGCCGGGTATCCAGATCCGCACCGTGTAATCCTTGGGTTTGTCGCCCAGCAGCTTCGGGAGCCAGGTCCGACCGAGCGCTTTGAACGCCTCCGGGTCGCGGAAAAAATTCGTGACGCCGATCAGCAGTTCCTTGAACAGCATCCCCACCTCCTGCGGATTCTGGTGGAGAAACCGAAGGTAGGTCGAAGCGTCCTCGATCTGGTGCACGTTCATCCGCCGCTCGATCCTCCTGCAAATGGTGTTTTTCTTGTAGTGGGAGAAATCGTGGCCGGTCTGGTTCCGCAATATCTGAAAAACCTTGTGCAGCGCGTCCGGAGTCCTCCCAACCATCGCCGTCGAGGGCAGGGAGCGCTGGATATAATTGACCAGCTGCGCAGGCATTTTGTCCGGCGGCAAAACGTAGTCCACCAAACCCGTCTCCACAGCGCTGGATGGCATGCCGTCGTACTTCGCCGATTTCACGTCCTGCGCCATCACCATTCCCAACTCCTCCTTGATCGCTTTCACTCCGAGCGTGCCGTCAGTGCCGTTTCCGGAAAGGATGATGCCGATGGCCCGCTCCCTTTGATCTTCCGCCAGCGAGCGGAAAAAGACATCAATCGGCAGCCGCACGCCATGCGACGTCACCGGGGGTGTCAGGCGCAACGTGCCGTTCACGATGATGATGTCTTTGTTCGGGGGAATAAGATAAACGCAGTTGGGTTGCGCCTTCGCGCGGTCCTTCGCCTGCACCACTTTCATCGACGTGAACCGCTGCAACAACTCGGGCATCATGCTGGTCCGGCTCGGATCCAGATGTTGCACCAGCACAAAAGCCATCCCACAGTCTCCTGGCATGCGCGTGAAAAATTGCTCGAACGCCTCCAGTCCGCCGGCCGAGGCGCCCATGCCGACGACCGGAAAGCCCCGTGCAACGGTCGAGAGCGCTCTCCCATCGGAGGGCTGAACCGGCGCACCTGTCTTTTGCGAGGTCCTGGTCGCGGCGGGTTCAAGGCCCGTCTTCCGGGCCTTGCTACGCTCTAGCTTGTTCGCCACTGCCATAAACCGCCTCTCGCTCCCGATCCACGTTTTCCCTCGCCAAACTTTCCTGCCGGCCGAAAACGGTGATTTGCCGACCGGAAAATCGAGGGTAGCCTTGCCTCCGAAGGTGGGAAAGCCTTTTCCGAGCCATTTTGCGCCCCTGGCGCCGCTCACCGCCAGGGAATCGTCAATTTCGCCGGAGATGCCTTAAAGCAGGCTCGCCGATTCCGCATCCAGGAAGAGGAGGCAGTGTGCCTGTTTCCGAAGGAACGAACCCGGACAAGCGGTGCTGATCGGCCCTTGCAACGCGGCCTTGACGGCCTCGGCTTTGCGTCTTTCGGGCACGATACAGATCATTTTTTTGGCCGCGCAAAGCGCGGGAATGGTCAGCGTGAGCGCATGCAACGGGACCGCTTCGAGATTCGGAAAATGGCCCTCGCCCACCTGCTGTTGTTTGCAGGGGTCATCAAGCTTCACGATTTTCACCGAGCGATTGTCGTTGAAATCGGCCACAGCCGGATCGTTGAAGGCCAGATGCCCGTTCTCGCCAATGCCGAGGCAACACAAATCGATCGGCTGCGCCCGCAACAGTTGGGCGTAACGCTCGCATTCCTTGATCGGCAGCAGCGCGTCGCCCTCCAGGTAGTGAAATACCTTCGGTTCGACCAGGCTCTCCACCCGCTCGCGCATGCAGCGACGGAAACTCGCAGGATGACCGGCCGGAATGCCCAGGTATTCGTCCATGTGAAAGAACGTGACCTTCGACCAGTCCACGCCGCCGAGTTTGACCAGTCGTTCGAGAAATTTGATTTGCGAATTGCCCGTGGCGAGGATTGCAGCGGCGCGGCCCTGGGCCAGGAATACCTGCTGAAGATAGCTCTGCACCTCGCGCGCCGCCTCCTGCACC
>QHPW01000287.1 GCA_003219675.1 Verrucomicrobiota bacterium | reverse complement strand
CGGAGGATGACGCGCGCCTGATTGAATCGATTCGCGGCCCGGGCGCCGGTGGAATTGCGTCGGTCACGATGTAGAGGGCGTCCAGGCCAAAGTCTGCCAGGTGCTCAACCGGCGCGAACGCCGCGGTCAGTTCCAGGTTGCGAAAGACAACAAAGCCCTGGTCGCTGAGCAAATCGCCGGCTTGAATCGGACCCCATTGCGCGTCGTTGAAAGTTTCTTCGGTCGAGAACCAAACCTCGCCACTCGGCCAGACAAAAAGCGCGTCCAGGCCATAATCGTGGTCCATGATGTCCGGCTTGAAGCGCGACAACAGTTGTTGATGGCTTTTAACCAACCGTCCCTGGTCGGAAAGAATGTCGCCGCGGAAAAGCATTCCGATTTGCGGTGAAACCAGGTTCGTGCTGATGGAAAAGTATGTTTCTCCGTTGGTCATGATCTGCACGGCATCGAGGCCGTAATCGAAGCCGGCGTCGGCGGGCTTGAATGCCGCAAGCAATTCCTGGTTTCGCTTCACCATGCCGCGGCGGTCCGAAATCAGGTCGCCGTGGTGGATGGGTCCTAACGTTTCGCTGAACACGTCCTCGTTGAGCGAGAAGAGAATTTCACCGCCCCGCGCGATGTCCACGGCGTCAATGCCGATTTCAGGAATGCCAGGCATAATGCCGAGATTCCTCAGCAATTCGGTGTTGCGGCGGACCGTTCGCCCACGGTCCGAAAGGAAATCTCCGGAGCTGATTTGATTTGTCGGGCTTTGCCACTTCGACGCGGTCAGACCGCTGGCCGTCGAAAACCAGATCTCGCGCAGCGGCGCCGCCAACAAATCCATGTGATACACCTGAGAGAGCGTGGCTTGTTGTGTTTCGATGAGGCTGATCTGAAGGACGGGCCACGCGCGGTCAACCACCGGCGCGTTCGTGTCAATGGTGAAGACATAAGCATTGGTGGAATCGTTGATAGAAGCCTGAAGCGTCATTTCTGGAAACGGAGTGGCCGGGCCCGGGCTGATGAGGTTGTAGGATCCCTCCCCGGTGATGCGGTCTTGCGTGTTCGTGCCGTTGCTGACCATAAACGAAATGTTGCGGAGCGCATACCGCGTGACCGTTCCGGCGTCTTCCAACAGGATCAAGTCGAACGTTCCGCGCATGGGCCGCGTGATCGTCGGCCGGCCGCAGATCGGACAATCGTCGAGAAATGTGCTTCCTTCCAGCAAACGGTAAGTCCAGCGCTGGCCCGGAGAGCCGGTTTGGGCGTTGGCCGAGGGAATGCGCCGGCCGATCAGCCAAACGATCGACAGGCAAACGAGGATGAATCGAAGTCTCATCACGGTGTCGTGGGTTGGTTCTGTGAACGGTATTAATCGAACAGACGAAGCTGCCGGTCCGCCGGCCGGCGAAAGTCGGACGTGGACAATTTCAAATCGTTGCCGTCGATGCCCGCCTGGCGGCAGGCGATTTTGAACATCGAGTGAATCTGCTCCGCGAAAATGCCTTCGCCTCTCATGCGTGAACCGAACCGCGAATCGTTCAATTTGCCGCCGCGAAGCGCCCGGATGCGATTGAGCACTTTTTCCTTCCGCTCCGGGAAGTGCCGCGTCAACCATTCTTCGAAGAGGGGCGCGACGGCGTAAGGCAGGCGCAACACGACGTGCACCGCGAACCGCGCGCCGGCTTTGACCGCCTCAGCGAGGATGGAAGGGATTTCGTGGTCGGTCAGTCCGGGGATCACCGGCGCGACCAGCACGCCGACGGGAATGCCGGCTTTGGACAATGTTTCAATCGCCGACAAACGGCTCGCGGGCGGCGAGGTGCGCGGCTCCATGACTTTTCGCAACTCTGTGTCGAGTGTGGTGACGGAGATGAACACGGCCGCGGCGCGGTTCCGGGCCAGTTCGCCCAGCACGTCCAGGTCGCGCGTCACCAGATGGTTTTTGGTCACGATAGCGACCGGGTTGAGAAACTCGGCGAGCACTTCCAGACAACGCCGGGTCAACTTCAACTTCCGTTCGACCGGCTGATAGCAATCGGTCACGCCGCTCATGGCGATGACGCGCGGTTTCCACCCGGGCGACGCCAGTTCTCGGCGCAGCAGTTCCGGGGCGTTTTCCTTGACCATGATTTTCGTCTCGAAATCCAGCCCGGCGGAGAAGCCAAGGTATTCATGGAAGGGGCGGGCATAGCAGTAAACGCAACCATGCTCACAGCCGCGATAGGGATTGGCACTCGTTTCGAAGCCAATATCCGGGCTGTCGTTGTTGCAGATGATGGATTCGGAGTGATCTTTGAAGAACTGCGTTTGGGGTGCCGGTTCATCCGCGTCGTTCCAATCCGGGTCGCGTTCGAGCGCGATCTTTTCAAAGCGGTTGGGCGGGTTTTCCGCCGCACCGCGCGCGTGAAGGGCTGGTTGAACCGGGTGCATGACCAGGACTGTGAACGTCGCAAATATGGCTTCTCCCGGCTCGCAAGCAAGTACCTGTTCGCTGTAAAGAGGTCATAAAACGCCCGGCCGGTGCGCGGTTAAAAAACTTGCGCAACGAACAAGGCTCTGGATCAGATGGTGCTGTCAAAGGCCGGGATTAACGCGTGACCCTGATGAACCGTCCATTATTGTTTTACGTCGGCGTCGCCGGACTGGGAATTGTCGAGACGACAGTTTGGGCTCAAACTTCCAGCGCCTCCGGTCATTTTTATTTTCGCTTCCCGCAACCGGCCGTGTATCACCTCGGGGAGCGCGCCGCGTCGCGGCAGGCTGCGGCCGCAAAAGTTGAATGGGTGAAAGGCTGGCCGCAAAACGGCTCGACCAACTTCGTGGAATTCGGCAGCCGCGTGGTTCTCCACGTTCAGTCCACAGACAGCCTGCGGCGTCTGCTGGCCGGAAGCCCACTGACCCTGTCGCGCGTGGTCGCCGGCAACTGTTTCATTTTTCAGGCCCCGGACGCGTCCACCGCCGCGCGCGAGGCCCGGCGACTTGCCGCGCAACCGGAAGTTCTGGCCAGTTACCCGGTCGTGCGCCAGGCGGCGGCGCTGCACGGCCCGTAAGCGCCGCAGCCCGACGATCAGTATTTCACCGAACAATGGTATTTGGAACAGCGGAACACCAACGGCGCCGTGACCGGCCCGGACCTGAACGTGCGCGCGGCCTGGCCCTACACGCGCGGTGAAGGAGTTGTGGTGGCGGTGGCGGATCTGGGCGTTGAATTGGTTCATCCGGACCTGGCGCCGCGCGTTGCAGGCGCGCTGAACCACAATTTCAATGATTCCAGCACGAACGGCCAACCTTATGGAGGAGACAGCAGTTGGCCGCATGGGACGGAGGTGGCCGGCCTGATCGCGGCGGAGGGCAACAACAGACGCGGCATGATCGGCGCGGCGCCGGAGGCGCAACTGGCCAGTTGGGTGATCTTCAACACCAACCAGACGCTCGTCAGCGACGAGCAGTTGATGGACCATTTCCAAGGCCGTCACGTTCGGGCGCTACGGTCGCGGGGTTGTGATGGTGCGCTCCGGGGGGAATTTTCGGACGCGCGGTGGTAACGCGGATGATGATGGCTATTTGTCCGACCCGCGCGTCATCGTGGTCGGCGCGGTGCGAGTGGACGGCCGCGCGGCCAGTTACAGTGAGCCGGGCGCGTGCGTGCTGGTGGCCGCGCCCGGCGGCGAAAAGGGCTTCGGGCTGTTTACTACCGACTTGCTGGGGACGAACGGAGCGAATCAGGTTCTGTTTCTGCCGCCGAACGAGGATTTGTCGGACTACGTGTTTGACTATTTAGGTTTCAGCGGCACCTCGGCTTCCGCGCCGCTGGTCTCCGGCGTCGTGGCGCTGATGTTGTCCGCGAATCCGAATCTGACGTATCGCGACGCACAACACATCCTGATTCTGGCCTCGCGCCATTTGGATCTGGCCGATCCTGACGTGGTCACCAACGGCGCGGGTTTTCGGATCAGTCACAACGTTGGATTTGGCGTGCCGGACGCGGGTCAGGCGGTCTCACTGGCGCGCGGCTGGTCGAATCGTCCGCCGGCGAGCCGCGTCACGCTGACGGCGACGAACCCCGCCGCGATTCCGGACGACGGCCTGCGGCTGCTGATCAGCGGCAACGGCGTGCCGAGCAATCTGGCTTCCATCCGCACGCTGCCCGGGACCGGTCCGCACGCGGACACACCCACAGCTATGTTGCCGCTGGTGGACGTGGGGCTGGCCACAAACACGCTTGCGGTCAACCTGACGAACAAGGCCGCGCTGATTGAGCGAGGCACAAATAGTTTCGCTGAGAAAATCGACTTCGCCGCTCAAGCAGGGGCTGCCTTCGCGGTGGTCTATAATTTTGCCACCAACACGA
>QHPW01000286.1:22098-35024 GCA_003219675.1 Verrucomicrobiota bacterium | reverse complement strand
GCACTAAAACTTCAGCGCCACTTGAACCAGTCCCGGTTCGCAGATTTGGAAATCCGCGATACAGCCGACTTGGAAGTCGGCGCTACGGAGGGGCGGTGCGCGGATGCGCCCACCGTTAGATGACGAATGGCGAGTTGCGCCAATTACCGTGCGGGCGACTGGGCCGCGAAATTCGCAGCCTCGTCGGTGCTGCCGCTGCCTTTGTATTTCGCCACCTGCGGGTAGGAGAATAAGGGGCGTGTGCGAATGACCTTTCCGGTTGAATCCCGGCGTTCAGCAATGAGCTTATCGGGAGCCTGGCCCTCCTCGACCCAGCGTATGATTGCCTCCATTTGTCCGGTGGGCGTCTGCCCGGCGCCATGGAAACCATGATCGACGCCTGGTGCCAGAAACAACCGCGCAAACTGCGCGGTCTTCTCCGCTCCGCCCATCTGTTTCTGCACTCGCTTGTAGTAATCCATGGTTCCGTTCGCCGGGATGAGTTGATCGGCCAGGCCGTGATAGATAATGACCTTGCCGCCCCGGTCGCGGAAACGAGTTAGATCCGGATCATCGGTGCCGATGACTGCGCCGTATTGCTCGACGGATTGTTTCCAGAGCAGCTCGAATCCCGCCGGCGTCAGCGTGGTCCAATCCCACTTCGGATTTTCGAGCAGGAAGTATTGGAACCATTCCAGAGGGATGCTGAAGGGTTTTCCCGTCAACGGCGAACCGCCGGTGCCAGCGAGGGCGAAGAGGTCCGTGCCGCGCGCCAGCCCGTGCCAAAGGAATGTTCCGTCCTGCCCGCGCGGGCCCTCCCAGATTTTGCGGACCACCTCGGCATCGGCTTCGGTAAACGTATCGTCGCCGACCTTCGTGCCCACGAGCGCTTTCGGGTCGTAGGCGCATCGAGTGGGATCGTCGATGACGCCGTCCGTGACTCCGTCCAAGGCGTCGCAGGCGGCCACGGCCGCAGCGGTGGCGGCTTCGAGCTTGGATTTTGGCATGAAATTCCTGGCCGCAAGCATCACCACCTGGGGCCAAAGATCGGCGGGGAGGAATCGTTGCCAGTTGATGGCAGGACAAGCGGAGACGATCCCGTCATAATCATTCGGGTAACGTTGCGCTTCCATCAATCCCTGGCGCCCGCCCGTCGAGCCACCCACGAAATAAGAATAGCGCGGAGCCTTGCCGTAGAATGCCTGCGTGAGCGCCTTGCCCACCACGGTCATCTCATGGATGCCGAGATAGGCATTGTCCACGATAGACTGCCAGTTCAGTCGGCCGTTCGTATCGAGCGCAAAACTGCCGCTGCCGCCCTCGTGCCCGGTGTCGGTTGCGCCCGCGGCGTAACCCTGAGCCACCGGCCCGCGCAAGCTGCCGGCGTTTCCTCCTGAAAATCCTCCGCCGCCATTTCCGCGAAATCGTCCGTTCCAATTTGTTGCGGGCAGGCCGATAAATATCCTGACCCGATCGCCGGACGGCGGGTGCGTGAACGTAGCCGTGACGCGACACGAACCGTCGGAAGGATCGATAGCCGCTGAGTCAATCGTGGTGTTGAGAAGCGAAATCCTCGCCAGGCTCTCGCACGGGCACACGGGCGCGGCATCCGGGAAAAGCGGTTTGGGCGGAGTCTCCGCGGCGTGGGCCAGAGTAATTGTGCCCAGAAGCGCAGCCAGGAGAGTGGCTCGCCTGATTCGCGGGTGACAGTCCAGGACTTTGTCTTTCATGGCAGAGTTTGTTTGCTAACAGACCTGAAAATTGCAATTCAACCGCAGATTAAAAGTAGTGGCACGGGCGTCTCGCCCGTGTGTTAATGGTTGGCGGCAGCCTGGATTCTCGCGGGAACACAGGGGCGGGACGCCCGTGCCACTACGAGTCCGGTGAGTGTCACATTGTGTTTGCTCGGTAGCACGCGCGCTTTACGGATTTTACCCGGGCACTATCTCCAAACCTTTGCTTTGCGATAGAACTCTTTGACGCGCGCCATTTCGTCCTCGAGTTCCAGCACCCCGATCGCGCGCGCCATTTCGCCGATGGTAGTCCCGGGGTCATTGGACCAGAAGATGCCGCAATCTTCGTCTTCGTAGTAGTGAAAACCCACTTTATCACCGTAAGCTTTCCGGAACGCTTCTCCATTCCGCAGCTTTGAACTCCACGGAAGCAGGGCGTAACTGAGGTCGAGTTCGTGGACCAGGACACTCTGCGGCGGCGTTATTTGCGCGGCGATTTTGCCGGTAGGCTCGAAGATCGAAGCGTTATGCCGCCAGGTGCTCGAAACAATGTAACAACGGTGTTCTTTCGCGCGGAACGCGGGCTGCGAGGTCTGCGGCGATTGTGTGGGCCAGGCGATCAGCTCCGCGCCGCGGCGCGCCAGTTCGGCCCAGCCGTCGTCGAATTCGATATCGTAACAGATTTGAATCCCGAGTTTCCCGAAGTCGCAGTCGAAAACCGGCAGCGCATCGCCGGGAGACGAGCCGTCCTCCATGGTTCCGCGCTCGAGGGAAACGACGAGATGAATCTTGCGGTAGGTTCCCATCACCTCGCCCGTGCGCCCGATCAGGACCGCAGCGTTGGAGCACAGTTTCTTTTCTTTCGAATCCAGCAAGTAGGTGGGAACCACGATATAGCAACTGTGCTCGCGCGCCTTTCGGTTGAACATTTCCCGCACCTGCCCTTCGAAAGGAACCGAGCGCGCCAACGCGTCGCCCTCCGCTTCACCGGTGATCGCCGTTTCCGGGAGCACCGCGAGATCGAGGCCGCGGTTGTATTTCGTTTTAGCCTGCGCGGCCATCTGATCCACGATTCCCACCAGTTGCTCGAGACGGTTATGGAGGCCTGGATACTGCCCCCAAAAGGATTGCATGACTGTGCCGACGATCACCTTTCGGGGCGGGCGATCGGAGGTGGTTTTGACCTTTGCAGCACGGCCTGCGGCCGGCACCGGGGTCGGCGTGGCACCCAGAGCCGCCAAACTGCCCACACTTGCCAAAAATGTTCTTCGGTTCATTTTTCAGGTCTCCTTCCATTCGAGGAACTCCTTATGACCCTAAGGGGTCGCATCGCCAAGAAAATTAAGAGAGGGGTAAACGGGGCGACGTGAGGAGGCTCATTCCATTTCGGTTGTAGGAAGTTGGAGCCTCCTCACGCCGGCTGCTACAGTTCAGGGGTCCGGCAATTACGTGGCGCCGAATCGCGAATTTCCGGATGCGGCCAATGATTTCCTGAGGTTGTGCAATAGTTCGTCGGCATTGCGCGCCTCATCTGCGGGAACCAATTCCTGATATCGGGTGAGCGCGCTTACGGCGGCGCCCAGATCGTTCCTGATCGCCTGAACCAGCGCCAGGTTGAAATAGACATTCGCAAATGAAGGGTCCACTTCGCCCGCCATCTCATAATGGACCTGCGCCAGGCGGAGATCGTTCACATCGAAGTACAGATTACCCAGATTATAGTGCGCTTCAGAATGACGCGGATCGTATTTCAACGAGGTCGTAAAACAATCAAAGGCTTTCGCCGTGTTTCCTTTTTGCGATTCGATAATGCCGAGATTGCAATAGGCATCCGCGACGCAATCCTGCTCCGAAATCGCCTTCGCGTATAACTCGGCCGCTTTCGGGTCCCCGCGTTCATCCAACATCAGCGCCTGCTCAAACCGGCTCGATTCGGGCGCAAAGTCCAAAATTTGCGCCGCGGCCTGAGGAAACAGATGCAATTGGTCCGGATTTTCGGCGGCGCGCGCTCGCTTGCGGACGCGCTTGTAACCGAACTTCGACGCAGGAGCAGGGAATTTTAGAATTTGCGCCATTGAAATGATGCAGTTGAGCGGGGAGCGCGCGCGCCCTCGCGGTCGGGATCCCCCTCAACCGCCCTCCGAACCGAATCCCATCGTTCCAGGATAGCGGACACGATTACGCAACCTTTTGTTTCCTCTGCTTTGCCGGCGCGGCTTCGACGGCGTCTTTTTTTACGCCTTTGGCTTTTTCCATCGGTTTCTTCTGCGCTTTTGTCCGTTCGATGCTCTGCTTGAGCGCGGTCATAATGTCCACGACGGGCTTTTCCTCTTCCGGGACGCTGACCACTTCTTTTCCGGCGATCTTCCCTTCAATCATCTCGCGCAGCGCGTCACGATAGCGATCGGTCAAATCGATATCTTTCAGAGTGGAGGCCATGGATTCCACCAGATTGATCGAGAGCTTCAATTCGTCTTTGTTCGCCTCCTTCTTCTCGACCTGGGGAACGTTGTCTATTTTCCGCAGCTCATGGGGATTGCGCAATTTGTAAAGCACGAGTCCGGCGTCCAGAGGCGCGATCATCACGACTTCCTCGCGATCACGCAGGACCACCTTGCCGACGCCAATATGTTTTCGCGGCGACCGGTCCGTCGGGGCCGGCAAAATACGGTGAGTCGTAGAGGGAGGGGTTAACTTCGTTGGTGCCGATAAACCCGGCGATCTCGATAACTTTTGTGCTCTTGAGTTTAATTTTTTCCAGGTCTTCCGCTGAAACAATAACGTACTGTTCCGGCTCGAACTGATAGCCCTTGACGATTTCCTCCGTCGTCAGCGTCTTGCCGCATTTCTTGCATTTCTTCTCGTAACCGACGGCGCCGTTATCCTCCTTGTGCAATTGATTGAACCGGATCGTTTCTTCAGTGTCCACGGCGTTGTAAATGCGGATGGGAATGGTGACGAGAGAGAATTGAATGTGCCCTTTCCATATGGATCTCATAATTCACCTCGCTTCAGGTCGCTGGTTGCGTTCATACATTTTGACATGGAGCATGTAACCTGCACAAAGAAACCGATCGTTCTGCAATCCTGGAATCCGCCATTCAGATTGTTAAATCCGGCCTCAGCCTTACAAACACGGGTTCCCGCAACATGCCGTCTTTCGTCAACGAGGCGAATTGCACTTCGCACATGAGCTTTGGTTCAACCCAGACAGACCGCGCGTCATCGAGCGGTTTCTCTTTAACCGGTCTTTTGATGGTTGTCAATTTTTCCAGTTCGGCAGAAATCGCCTTGAACAGAGGCTCATCGAATCCCGTTCCTACCTTGCCGAGATATTTCAGTTCATCGCCACCCGCTTCTGCGAGGTGCAGCGCGCCGAAACTCTTTTCCCGGTCGCCTCTGCCCCGGGTGTAACCGATGATCGCGCACTCACGGGTCTGTCGTGTTTTGATTTTCAACCAGGATTCGCTGCGCTTTCCGGGGAGATACGCGCTGTTGCGCTGTTTGGCCATGATGCCTTCGAGCCCCATTTCTTTCACGGCTTCGAAGAAAGCCGCTCCGTCTTCGATGATTTCACTCACGCGATAAGCGGAATCTTTTTTTACCGCGTCCTGAAGCCACTCGCGGCGCCGTGTCAGCGGCTCATTGACAATCGCGCGTCCATCGAGATAAAGACAATCGAAGAGATAACACACGGCGGCATATTTGGCCTTTGCACGTTCAATCCCGCCTTCGGTATTTTGCTGCCGCCTCGAGGCAGACGATTTCTCCGTCAAACAGGGCTGAGGTTGCGCGAAACGCCGGTTCGGGGATCAGCAATTCAGGGAATTGTTTCGCCAGATCCATCCGGTTGCGGCCGTGAATCCTTAATTCTCCCTCATCCAAAGAGATCATCGCGCGAAGGCCGTCCCATTTGACTTCGTAAAGATAATCTTCGGAGCCCGGCGGTTTGTCTGCAGGCCGCGCCAGCATGGGTTGGATCGGGTCCCGCAGCCAGTCGAATTGCGGATTGCCCACGCGTTCCAGCAGCCATTGATTATCCCGGGTATGATGCACGCGGTATTCGGCGTTCAGTTCGCGCGATTGCAAGCGAAAATAAAATCCGTCCTTTTTCTGTCGGGTAATCTGATATCGGCCTTGCGCAAATTTCCACATCATCCCGCCGCCGTACTCGCCTTTCGGGATCGCGCCTTCGAAATTCACATACTCCAGAGGATGGTCCTCCACCTTGACCGCCAGCCGCATGATGCCGGGCCTGGGCGGCAGACCTTTCGGCACCGCCCACGATTGCAAAACGCCGTTTTGTTCCAATCGCAAATCATAGTGCAGTCGGGAAGCATGATGCCGGTGAACGACAAACGCGCTGCCTTCTCCGATTATTTCTGCCGGCGGCGGCTCCGGTGTTTTATCGAAGCTTCGTTTTTTTGAATAGCTCTCAAGTTGCTCCGGAGTTTTGCAGGTGCGGGCGCCACGGTGGGGCGGTGCTGCGCCGCCGCCGTGGCTGCGCGGCAGCGCAGCCCTACCCAGGTAGAGGGAACGACGCGCGGAGGATTTGGTCTCTCTCCTTTCCGTGTGAATCGGGGTCGCGTAAGCGGCGATGGCTTCCCACGGGTCTCCGTTTTGAGTGACGCGCTGCGGCAGGTGGTGAAGATCGAAGACCTTTGGACTTTCAATCGAACTCAATTCGTCCCACTGCAGGGGGGTCGAGACCGGCGCGCCGGGAAGTCCCCGCACGCTGTATGCAGCCACGATCGTCTGCGATGGCCGGTTGCGGTAGATGTCCAGCAGCACTTTGCCTTTGCGGTGTTCCTTTTTGATCTGCAATGTCAGCCAGGAAGCGTGTGAATCCACGAAGGGTTGCGCAACGGCTTTCGCCGCTTCAAACCCTTTGTGAAATTCCCACTTCGCTTCAATCGGCGCCACGACGTGCAGGCCCTTGCGCCCGGTCGTTTTGACGAAAGGATGATAACCGAAGCCTTCGAGATGCTCTTTGAACTCCAGGGCAATGTCGGCGACTTGGGCGAACTTGAAATCCTCCGGCGGGTGCAGATCGAACACGACATAATCCGGCTTGTCGAAATGCGGCGCGCGCGAATGCATCTGATGCAATTCGATGCACGCCAGGTTCGCCAGCCAGACCAGCGAAGCGTCTTCGGTCGCGATGACGTAGTCCTTTTTCTCTTCGCCGAGCGTCACATGCTCGATCCAGTCGGGCGCCCAATCCGGCCGATTCTTTTGAAAGAACGATTCCCCGCCAATGCCGTCCGGATAGCGCACCAGCGACAGGGGCCTGCCTTTCACATGCGCCAGAATGGTCGGCGCAATTCTGAGGTAATACTCGATGAGCTGCGCTTTGACGATGTGGTCGTCGGGAAACAGAACCTTGGTCAAATTCGAAAGCTCGATTTTGCGTTTGCCAACCTGGGCGATTTGAGAGGTGCGTGAGGGCATCAGGAGTTGGTTGTCCGAAGCCTACCACCGCCTGTCATCACTGACCAACGAATTTGATGGCAAGGTCATAAACGCGGCATCTGGCCTTCGTTCTCTTCGTTTTCTTCTGTTGCGATTTTCAGGCGTCGCCTCCCAGAGTCAACGATTGGCCTCAGGCAGAATCATCCGGCTCAAGTCATCAGCTTCGTGGTAGCGTGGATGCATGACAGAATTTTCTACACCAAGGCAACAAAGGAAACGAAGAATCCTGTCATGCGCCCGCGACCGGCCAATTCGCGGATTTTTCTTCCCTTTGTTTTTGTGTGATCCAGATTCCAGTTCGCATCCATGAAATCTACGGACCCACAGCCTGTCACCATAACGTTGAATGACGCGCAACGCGTCTCCGGTCTGCTCCAGGTGCCCCCGGAGGCGCGCGCAGGCTATGTGCTGGCGCACGGTGCAGGCGCCGGTATGGCACATCCGTTCATGGCGGCCATTGCGGACGGGTTGGCCGAGCGCGGCATCGCCACACTGCGCTATCAGTTTCCGTATATGGAGCAGGGCTCAAAACGGCCGGACGCACCACAACTGGCTCAGGCCACCATCCGCGCGGCGGTGCAGGAAGCGTCACGCCTGGTTCCCGAAATCGCCTTTTTCGCGGGCGGCAAATCTTTTGGCGGCCGAATGACTTCGCAGGCGCAAGCCGCATCGCCGTTGCCGGGAGTGCGCGGTCTCGTGTTTCTCGGGTTTCCGCTTCATCCGCCCGGGCAGCCGTCGGACGGGCGCGGGAAGCACCTCTTCGATGTGCAAATCCCGATGTTGTTTCTGCAAGGAACTCGTGATGATTTCGCGAGCTTGCAACTTCTGGAACCGCTCTGCGATCGGCTCGGTGTCCGCGCAACCCTCAAGCTGTTTGAGCATGCGGATCATTCCTTTCACGTGCCCGCGCGCACGGGACGCAAGGATTCCGAGGTTCGAGCCGAATTGCTGGATGCGGTGGCGGAGTGGATCAACCTGGTGACGCGTGGAGCCTGAGGCGGGTGTCGTCGAAAACCTGTTCCGTTCGTAGCAGCCGAGGTAACGAGGCTCTGATCGATTTCGGATTTCGGATTTCGGATTTTGAGTAATGAGCCTCCTGCTCCGAAAATGGAAGGAGGAATCGCTCGCCCTCACCCCGCCTTCGCGGGCCGAAGCCAATCCGGTCATCTTCAGCAGAATTGCTACGGCGGGCGAAGGCCCGGCCCTCTTCCCCAGGAGAGGAGAAACACGACAGCTCCCGGAATTTTCACGCCCTTTGGTGTGGAATTGCTTCATGGGGACTTGCGTCGGCTGCTACCTTTATTAACCGGGCTGGGCCGCCAGCTCCAGGAATCTCTTCGCCATCTGCGGTCCCTTGCCTTCCTCCTCGTGCTTGAAAAAGATGAACGCGTCTTTCCAGTCTTTTTGGCGCACGCGCTCGCCCCAGGTTTTCAACTCCGGATCGCCATAATCGGGCCGCCGCAAGCGCAGGTAACCCCAATCCGCCGTTGATACGAAGGGAATCTCAAGATCGTTTTCCGCTTCGGCGATGCACAGTGCCGCCCGATGATCGCGCAGCAGTCCGAAGATCTCTTCGTCGAACCACGACTGATGGCGGAACTCAAAGGCCGCGCGGCGGTCCGACGGCAGCAGCGCAAGAAATTCGCGCAGCCGTGGCGCGTCCTTCCTCAAAAAAGGCGGCAACTGGAACAACAGCGGCCCCAGCCGGTCTTTCAGCGCCCCGGCGACTTCGAGCAGGTAGGACACCGAATCGACCGCGTCCTTGAGCCGCTGTTTGTGCGTGATCTGCTGCGAGGCCTTGAGCACGAACTTGAAACAGGCGGGAACCTCGGCGGCCCAGGCTTCGAGGACCGACGCCTTGGGAATGCGATAGAACGTGTTGTTGATCTCGACCGAGCGAAAACGTTCGCCGTAGAAGCGGAGCATCTGCTTGTCCGGCAGGTCGTCGGGGTAGAACGCGCCCTTCCACTCCTTGTAGGAATATCCGCTGGTGCCGACGTAGAGGTTCATCTGCCGTTCAATGTCATGGGATTTTGCGGGCGGTCGGTGTTCCCAGTCAACCATCGAACCGCGGATCGAACCGCGGATCAGGCTGGCGACGGCATTTTCAGCAATGGCAGAATGCCTGGTCTCTGGCATAGGTGTGGAAAGGGAAGTGGGAGAGAAGGGTCATGGACTCAGGTGTCTGGCTGAAAGCAAAACGTCGTCGTGCGAGCCTCTGCTGGTCAAGGCAAAGAGGTTGAACAACCTCTCAGTCGTCTCGACCGTCGTTGACATGCCGGGAAGACGGGGGTTACTGTGTGCAACGTGAGAATCGAGGCCATTGAACAGGCGTTACAGGCGAATCCTTTCATCCCGTTTCGAATGATCATGCCGAGCAACCGTTCGATCCCTGTGCCCCACCAGGATTTTGTCTCCATCGCACCCAATCGAAAGTGGCTGTTGGTCTGGAACAAGCGCGGTGGTTGGAGCTTGATTGAACCCGCGCTGGTGGTGCAATTGAACTTCAATGGTGCGCACCGGCGCTGAGCGTTTTTCCCGCTCCCCTCGGTAGTGTCCTAATCTGCTTAAGGTGGGTGCGCCGCGGCAGCGGTTTGGTTGTAGCGGCGGTCTGGGACCGCCGAAAACGGTGCTCATAGAGCGCCACTACAGTTTAGATTTGAAATTAAGGCACTACCCTCCCCGGGTTCATTGACGGTTTAAATTTCGGGCGGTAGCTTCTTCTTGTGATTGACGCCGTCGAAATGCAACCCGCAGGTGTGGACCCGTTCCCGGTGTGGAAACCGAAGCCGCCCGCGAACGCGGACGCGTTGTCGCGCGAAATTCTGGCGCTCAAGCGAAAGCTGAACGCGGTCGTCCTCGCCCACAATTATCAGGTGCCGGAAATCCAGGACGCGGCCGATTACGTCGGCGATTCGCTCGGCCTCTCGCAGCAGGCCGCCAGGACAAACGCCGAAGTCATCGTCTTCTGCGGTGTGCATTTCATGGCCGAGACGGCGAAGATTCTGAACCCGCACAAGATCGTCGTGCTGCCGGACAAGGACGCCGGCTGTTCGCTCGAAGAGAGTTGTCCGGCGGACAAACTGCGCGCGTTTCAGGCGACGAACCCGAACTTCTACACGATTGCGTACATCAATTGCAGCGCCGACGTGAAGGCGCTCAGTGACGTGATCTGCACCAGCGGCAACGCGGTGAAAATCGTCCAGGCCGCGCCGAAGGACAAAGACCTGTTGTTCGTGCCGGACGAAAATCTCGGCGCGTGGGTGATGGAGCAGACCGGCCGTTCGATGACGTTGTGGAAGGGGAATTGTTACGCGCACGTCGAGTTCCGGCGCGACAGCGTGCTGCGTCTGCGGGAGCGATATCCGGACGCGCGGGTGGTGGTCCATCCTGAAAGCCTGCGCGAGGTGCGTGAGATGGCGGACGCAGTTTGCTCGACGGAAAAGATGATTGATTATTGCCGGACGAATCCGGCGCGGCGGTTCGTAATCGTCACCGAGTCGGGCATCATTCACCGGTTGCACAAGGAATGTCCGGGAAAAGAGTTCTTCTGCGCGCCGGTGTTCGACGTGATGAAGATGCCGACGGACAACTGTCGGTGCAGCGAGTGTCGCTACATGAAGATGAACACGCTGGAGAAACTGCGCGACTGCATGAAAAACCTCGCGCCCCGCATCGAGTTGCCGGAAGAAATCATTCGCCGGGCGCGGCTGCCGATCGAGCGGATGCTGGAGATTTCCACCCGTCCGATGGAGAATGCGGGCTGAGCATTCAGCCAGGTTGAAGCTCGTTTGGGCGTATGCTGAGATTGTGACCGATTGCAAGCGTGTCGGAGCGCGGCGTTTACGCCGCTTCATCGCTCGGACCTCCACGGGGCGAGCGATTCGGCTATGCATGCTCGGATTCTGAAGAGGCCTGAAGGCCGCGCGCCGGGGGCGTTGCGAGGATGTGGGGCGCATCTTCTTGACACTGCCCCGGAGCGCCGGTCTCCGACCCGGCAGGTATTCAAAAGCACCCCGAAATGCGCCGGATCGGAGATCGGCGCTCCGCCCGCCGGGCATGCCGTTGGTGGCAGTGTCAAGAAGCCCCCTGGCGGTGTCGAAGTCGGATCCTTCCTTGATTTTGTAACCCGTTTGTGGTTATGCTCCTGAACCGTAATTCGACGGTTTGAACCAGCACGCAATCTGCTCAAATCCTCCTGATGTCATTTCCGCAAATGAAGGTCCTCAAGCTGGTGGCAACCTTCTTTTTGCTCTTCACGGCAGGCGCATTCGCCCAGACCAACAGCAACGGAATTTTGCGGGAGGTTTACTACAACATCAGCGGCAACGCTGTCGCAAACCTGACCAGCGCGTCTAAATTTCCCGCCAGCCCGGACGAGGAGTTTATCGAAAGCGCTTTCGAGGCGCCCTCGAATTTTGCCGACAATTACGGCCAGCGGATGCGCGCGCTGGTGGTTCCCCCGGTGACCGGCAGCTACGTCTTTTGGATTTCGAGCGACGACAACTCCGCGCTTTACCTGAGTATGGACGAGGATCCGGCGCACAAGGTCCAGATTGCGTCAGTGACCTCGTGGACCAACTCGCGCGAGTGGAATAATCAAGCCAGCCAGAAATCGGTGGCCCGGACGCTGACCAACGGCTTCCGATATTACATCGAGGCGCTGCAAAAGGAAGGCAGCGGCGGCGACGATCTCGCGGTGACCTGGCAGAAGCCGGGAGATCCGGCTCCGGCCAACGGCGCTCCGCCCATTCCCGGAAATTATCTGTTGGCTTACGGCCTCGGGCCGCCGGTCATCACCGCCCAACCGACAAATGTCACCGTGGTCGAAAGCGGCAGCGCCACGTTCACCGTCCGGCTTTCGCATTACCTGGGCGCGGCATTCCAGTTGCGGCGACGGCGCTGAGCGACAATGGAACCTCATTCAGCTGTTCCATTGCCAACACCTACGGCAGCACCAACAGCGCGGCGGCGACTCTCACGGTCAATCCGGATGTCACACGGCCGACGTTGACTTCCGTGGGCAGTCTTGGCGATCCGCAGATTTTCACGGTGATTTTGTCAGAGCCGGTCGAGACCGTCAGCGCCACCGCTCCCGGCAGTTACACCATCGACAACGGCATCACGGTGTTGTCCGCGGCGTTTGGCACAGATACGCGTACCATCATCCTCACTACCACGCCGATGATGACGCAGAGAACTTACACCCTCGCGGTGAGCAACGTCCGCGACCGCGCCACCACACCGAATGTCATTCTGCCGAATACGCAGCGGGCCTTCACGCTGGATTCGACTCCGCTGGACATTGCGTTCGTTCGGCCGGCGCCGGAACCGATTGGACCTTCGACACGCCACGGGCCTGTCCTTATTTCGGAGATCATGTATCATCCGACGAATCGGGTGGACGGCAGGAACCTCGAATTCATCGAGCTGTTCAATTCCAACCCCTATTTCGAGGACATCAGCGGTTTTTGGCTCGGCGGTGGGATTGACTTTACCTTCCCGTCCAACACGGTCCTGGCGGCGCGGAGTTATCTCGTCATCGCGGCCGCGCCGGCGGACATCCAAAGCATTTACGGCATCACCAACGTCGTCGGCCCTTACACCAACAAACTGTCGAACAGCTCCGGCACAGTACGGTTGCGCAATCGGCAGGGCGGAATTGTGTTTGAGGCCAACTATTCCAGCGACCCGCCGTGGCCCGCGGCGGCGGACGGCGCCGGCCACTCGCTGGTGCTGGCG
>QHPW01000286.1:18028-22055 GCA_003219675.1 Verrucomicrobiota bacterium | reverse complement strand
AGCGGGAATAAATCCCTATCGCACCATCGTCATCAACGAATTTCTCGCCCACACCGATCCGCCTGACTTCGATTTCGTCGAGCTGTTCAACTACAGCGCAACGCCGGTGGACCTGTCCAATTGCATTTTCACCGACGACCCGGCGACCAACAAGTTTGTCGCCCCGGCCAATACAGTCATCCAACCGCAGGGCTTTGTTTATTTCGACGAGACGCAACTGGGTTTCCGCCTGAGCGCGTCGGGTGAAACGATTTATTTCAAGGACCCGAACAACACACGGGTGATTGAGGCGGCGCGTTTCGGCGCGCAGGAGAATGGGGTTTCGACGGGGCGCTATCCGGACGGCGCGGCGGGTTTTTATCGGCTGCAAACGAAAACGCCCGGGACGAAGAACAGCCGCCTCCGCATCCCGGACGTGGTCATCAACGAGATCATGTACCACCCCATCAGCGGCGACAGCGAGGACGAATATGTGGAACTCTATAACCGCACCGCGGGATCGGTTGACCTCAGCCAATGGAGTTTCACGGACGGAATCAAATACACCATCCCGCCTGGCACGGTCATTCCGGCAAATGGCTATCTGGTCGTCGCGAAGAACGCGGTGCGCCTGATGACGAATTATACCGCTCTCAGCGGCGTGAAAACGTACGGCGATTTCGACGGCACGCTGGCCAACGGCGGGGAACATCTCGCGTTGGCGATGCCGGACGAAGTGGTGAGCACGAACGCGGCAAATCAGCTCGTGACAAACACCATTCACATTGTCGTGGACGAGGTGCGGTACGGGACGGGGGGTCGATGGGGCCAATGGGCCCATGGCGGCGGAAGCAGCCTGGAGCTTATTGACCCGCGCAGTGATCATCGCCTGGCGCCGAGTTGGGCGGACAGCGATGAAACCGCCAAGAGCGCCTGGACCAACATCGAGTTCACCGGCGTGCTTGACAACGGCAGCGGCGCGGCCGATTCGCTGCAGATGGTTCTGCTCGGCCCCGGCGAATGTCTGGTGGACAACGTCGAAGTATTCGCGTCCGGGGGGCCGAACCTGATTCAGAACTTCGACTTCGAGTCCGGAATGAGTGGCTGGGTGGCGCAAGGCAATCACGAGGATTCCGGTTGGGAGGTTGGGCAGGGTTACAGCAGCGCGCATTCCCTGCACCTGCGCGCCACGGACCGGGGCGATACCGGCGCCAACCGCATCCGCACGGCGCTGAAGTCGGCCTTGAACCCCGGACAGACAGCGACCCTTCGCGCCAAGGTCCGCTGGCTGGCGGGGCGACCGGAAATCCTTTTGCGTCTGAAGGGCAATTGGCTCGAAGCGAAGGGCAATATTTTGACCGCGCGGAACCTCGGCACACCCGGCGCCGCGAACAGCCGCGCCAGGTCCAACGCCGGTCCTGCCATCACCGACGTGAAACACTCGCCGGTTCTGCCTTCGGTGAATCAGGCGGTGACCGTCGTCGCGCGGGTTCACGATCCGGACGGACTCGCCACGCTCCTGCTGAGATACCGGGTCGATCCCTCGACCAATCTGAATCTGGGGACGATGGTCAACAACGGCGCGGGCTTGTTCAGCGCCACGATCCCCGGGCAACCCGCCGGGGCTGTCGTCGCGTTCCACATTCAGGCTTCAGACCATTCTTCACCCGGCGCAGTGGCGCAGTTTCCGGAGGACCAACCCGCGCGGGAATGTCTTGTGCGCTGGGGCGATCCGCCGCAGGGGGGCAATTTCGGGACCTACCGTTTCTGGATGACGCAGGCGACGCTGAACCGGTGGTCGAACCGGGAACACCTGAGCAACAAACCGCTCGATTGCACCTTTGTTTACGGCAACTATCGGGTGATTTACAATATCGGCGGCCAGTACTCCGGCAGTCCCTACCACGCGCCGGGTTTCAATTCACCCGTCGGCAACGTCTGCGATTATGTCCTGAATTTTCCCGAAGACGACCCGTTGCTGGGTGAAACCGATTTCACGCTCCAATGGCCCGGCAATGGAGGCGGCGATAATACCTATCAACGCGAACAGACGGCCTACTTGATCGCGAACCAGATCGGATTGCCCTATTGTTACCGGCGTCACGTCAATCTGCTCATCAACGGCAGTCGGCGCGCGGAAATGTTCGAGGACGTGCAGCAGCCCAACGGCGACATGACCGACGAGTTCTATCCGGACGGAGCGAATGGCGATCTGCACAAAGTGCAACTCTGGTTCGAGTTTGACGATGCCGCCTCCACATTCAGCGCCACCGGCGCCTCGCTGCAAAAATTCACCACCACCGGCGGTCAGAAAAAACTCGCGCGTTACCGTTGGACGTTTGCGAAGCGCGCGGTTCAGGATTCGGCCAGCGACTACACCAACCTTTTCACACTCGTGGATGCGGTGAACTTTTCCGGGTTGGGCGCGAATTACCGGCGCCAACTCGAGTCGGTGGTGGATGTGGACAACTGGCTCAAGACTTACGCCATCGAGCACATCGTGGGCAACAACGACAGCTTCGCCTACGGCGGCGGCCAGAACATGTACTCCTACAAACCTGTCGGCGACACCTGGAAGATGATGATCTGGGACATCGACTTCGCTTTCAGCTCGCTGGGGCCGACAACCGATGTGTTCCAGGGCATCGGCCGCAGTTGCGGGATTGACCTGAGCGAACCGGCGTATCGACGCCGCTACTGGCAAATCCTGCAGGACCTCGCGAACGGGCCGTTGGTGGCGGCGAGAGCAAACCCGCTCATTGACGCAAGGTATAACGCGATGGTCGCGAACGGACGGACCATCGACAATCCTTCCACCATCAAGACCTACATCAGTCAGCGGCGCAGTTACCTGCTGGGCCTGATCACAACCAACGTTTCAGCCGGTTTCGCAATCACCTCGAATGGCGGCGCCGACTTCAGCACCAACCGCAATCTCATCTCGCTCACCGGCACGGCTCCCATCGACGCGCGTTTCATCACCATCAATGGGGTGGTTTATCCGGTGACATGGACGTCCGTTTCCAACTGGACCGCGCAGGTGACTTTGTCCGGTGGCACCAACGCGCTCACCGTTCAGGGCCTGGACGCCCAGGGCAACCTGGTCGGCGGCGCGGGCGTGACGATCAAAGTCAATTACACGGGAGTGGTCGAGCAGCCGCAGGACAAACTCGTCATCAACGAGATCATGTATAACCCGGTCGCGCAGGGCACGTCGTTCCTCGAGATTTACAATGCTTCGACCACCAGCGCCTTCGACCTTTCCGGCTGGCGATTGAGCGGATTGGATTTCACATTTCCCGGCGGCACGGTGATTTCGCCCGGCGGATTTCTGGTGGTGGCCGAGGACAAGCTCGCATTCGCCTCGGCCTTCGGCAGAACGATTGCGGTGGCGGGCGAGTTCAACGGCAAATTGCAGAACAATGGCGAGACCTTGCGTTTGATCAAACCTGGCGCGACGCCGGACCAGGACTTGATCGTCGACGAAGTCCGGTACGACAGCGAGCCGCCCTGGCCCGCCGCGGCCAACGGCACGGGTGCGTCGCTGCAGTTGATTGATCCAACCCAGGACAATAATCGGGTCGCGAATTGGGGAGCCGTAAACACGAACGCCCCGGGGACGGTGAAGCGCGCGACGCCGGGCGCGGTGAATTCGGTGTTCGCCTCGATGCCTGCGTTCCCGGAGCTGTGGTTGAACGAGGTGTTGCCCGACAATGTCCGGGGCGCGACGGACCGTTTCGGCCATCACCATCCCTGGGGTGAACTTTACAACGGCGGATCGAGCAACCTCGACCTCGGCGGCTTTTATCTCGCGAACAATTACTCGAATCTCACGCAATGGGCTTTTCCACCGGGGACAACAATGGGCGCAGGGCAATTCCTTGTCGTGTGGGTTGACGGCAATCCGGGAGAGACCTCGCCCGGCGAATTGCACGCCGGCTTCACAATCCAGCCCGCCATCAGCTCGCTCGCCCTGGTTCAGGTTGCCGGCGGGAGAACGAACCTCTTCGACTACTTGAATTATGATGTGACGCAACCGGACCGTTCC
>QHPW01000286.1:0-17955 GCA_003219675.1 Verrucomicrobiota bacterium | reverse complement strand
CAATGAGTGGATGGCAGACAACCTGACGACGCTGGCTGATCCGGCCGACAACGATTTTGAGGACTGGTTTGAAATCTACAATCCCGGCGACACAGCCGCCGACCTGTCCGGGTTCTACCTTGGCACGAGCCTGACCAACAGAACCCAGTTCCGGATCCCGGAGGGTTACACCGTGCCGCCAGGGGGTTACCTCCTCGTATGGGCGGACGGGGAGACAGGCCAAAACAGCACGAACCGGCCGGATCTCCACGCCAGTTTCAAACTGTCGAAGCAAGGCGATGCCATCGGCATTTTCGCCGCGGACGGGACGGTCATCGACTTTGTCTGGTTTGGGCCGCAAGTCACCGATGTGAGCGAAGGCCGTTTCCATGACGGCTCCCCGTCGATCTATAGTCTGACCACTCCCACTCCGCGCGCTGTGAATTTCCTGGACACATCGAACACGCCGCCTGTCCTGGGGAGCATTGCGGATCAGATTGTCATCGAAGGCCAGTTGTTGGTGCTCAATGTGACGGCATCGGACCCGGCGCGCCGGCGGGCGCGGCGCTTAATCCGGTCAATGGCCTTTTTTCCTGGCGCCCGTCGTCCGCCCAAACACTGGGCACGCATCTGATCACGGTGCGTGTCACCGACGACGGCGCGCCGCCGATGAGTGCCACGAGCGCATTCCTGGTCCGCGTCGCCCCGCGACCGCAGGTCACGTCGATCGCGCCGACGGCGAACGGCGGCTACGCAATCAGCTTCGTCGCGGTTCCCGGCAAGACCTATCGGATGGAATACAAAGACGCGCTTGATGATTCGAATTGGTTGCCGGTGGATGCGGATGTGGTTGCTGTCGGCGAAAGCCTGACGATCACCGACGGTCTTGGCGCGGGACCGCAACGATTCTACCGGGTCGTTGCGCTGGATTGATCCAGGGAATCAACAGGGATAACCCCGAATGACCGGCGCGGGAGGAATCGCGGTCCGGAGTGTCCGGTTGACCGGCAGACGATCTCGGGCCGGATGCGGGCGGCCCGGAACGGCGCGGGCTCAGGTCCCTCGCCATCGATTCACCGCGAGGAGAATCCCGTGCAACAGCGCATGCGGGTTCGGCGGACAGCCGGGGATGTAAACATCCACGGGAACGACCGAGTCCACACCGCCGACGGTGGCGTAGTTCAAACCAAAAATGCCGCCGCTGCAACCGCAGGCTCCTACGGCCACGACCAGACGCGGCGCCGGCATGGCCTCGTAGGTCTTGCGCAGGGCCAGTTCCATGTTTAGGGTGACCGGCCCGGTGACCAGGAGCATGTCCGCATGGCGCGGCGAAGCCACGAAGTGAATGCCGAATCGCTCGATGTCGTAGATCGGGCTGTTGAGAGCGACGATTTCCACTTCGCACCCGTTGCAGGAGCCGGCATCGACCTGGCGAATGTGCAGGGAGCGTCCGAGCATCGAGCGAATGCGTGCCTGGAGCTGCTGGCCGACGGCTTCCAATGATTGGCCTCCGGCGCTGCCGGCTGCCGGGTTTTCGAGCAGGCGCTCGTGCATGCCATCGGAGGTCAACTGATACTTCGCGCTGAGCTTGAGACCGGCGCGCTCGCGGGTGGCGAGTTCGCATTGGTTGCTCATGTGAATGGCCGGGTCCGCGTCGGCGCACAGACCGCAAAAGATGCACTTCCCAAGATCCAACGTGGCAATTCGTTTGCGTTCCTCGTCCGTAAATTCAATGGCGCCGGTGGGACAGACCCTTGCAGCAGGCCGCGCGTCCTTCCAGTTTGCCCAATCAATTTCCGGTTTGCCGCGCGTGTGCCTGGAGACTTCCGCCGGCGTCAGCGGATAGCTTGTCGTGACGACGCCGGTCTTCAAACTTTTGCCAATGACTTCAAACATGGTCAGCGGTCCGTTCCCGAATACGACAGGTTGAAACTCTTGTTTACGACCGGAAAATCCGGGATGATGTTGCCGAGGATGGCTTCGCTCAAGGCCGGCCAGTTTTGCAGTGACGGGTCTTTGACTTTGCAACGCGCCAGACGGTTGCCCGGCGCGGTGTGAATCCAATGAAAGATTTCGCCGCGCCAGCCCTCGACATAGCCCAGTGCCACGCGGTCAGACGGCACTTCCTCAATCTTTGTCTGGATGGGTCCGGCAGGGAGCTTCTCCAGCACTTGCCGGATAATGCCGAGCGATTGGAAGAGTTCTTCGCGGCGGACGACCATGCGCCGTTGCACGTCGCCTTCGGTGAAGATCGGCACGCTGAACCGCACCTGGTCGTAAAAGGCGTGCGGGAAGTCGCGGCGCAGGTCGTGGTCGAAGCCGGACGCCCGGCCCGCGATACCCACGATGCCGAGATTGCGCGTGACTTCGGGTTTGAGGACGCCGGTTGTCTCCAGCCGATCGCGCGTGCCGGAGTGGGAGCGAATCAGTTCGACGAGGTCCTTGAACTCTTTCTCGAAGTCGTCCACGAGCTTTGCCGCCGCGCGCATCTGGTCATCCTCGAAATCAAAGCGAACCCCGCCGAGACAAGGCATGCCGCGCAGCAGGCGGTTGCCGGTGAGCAGTTCATTCACCCGCAGCACAGCCTCCTTGAGCCGCATCGCGTGCATGTGGGCGGTGACGAACGCCACATCCGTGCAAATCGCGCCGATGTCGGCGACGTGGTTGTAGAGGCGCTCCAGTTCGAGGCAGAGCGTACGGAGCGCGCGGGCGCGCGGCGGCGCTTCGACTTCGGCCACGCGCTCGATGGCATGACAGAAGGCGGTGGCGTGCGCGAAACTCGAATCACCCGAAATACTCTCGGCCAGGCGAACGCAGTGCGGGATGGGCAGGCTCTCGAACAGCTTTTCGATGCCTTTGTGGACGTAAAACATGCGGAGCTGCAAGTAGAGCACCGGCTCGCCCGCGACGCTGAACAGGAAATGGCCCGGTTCAATGATGCCCGCGTGCACCGGACCGACGGGCACCTGGAACACGCCTTCGCCCTCGACCTCGCGAAACCTGTGCCGCGCGCCGGTGAAGGGCGGCAGCTTCGTATGCAAGTCGAAATCCTTGCGCAGCGGGTAAACCTCCGGCCAGTCGTCATGCAGCACACAGCGGCGCGGGTTGGGATGGCCGAGGAGTTTGATGCCGAACAGGTCCTGGATTTCACGCTCCTGCCAGTTGACCGCGTGAATGGCGTTCGTGAGTGACGGCAGTTCCGGGTTATCGGAGGGGACGGGCACGCGCACGAAGACGAAACCGTGTGCGGCGTCGAGCGCGTAGAGGTAGTAAACGAAGAAAACATCGCGCTCAGCACGGGCGTCCTCGGCAAACACGCCGGCGAGCCGCCCTTGATATTTCTTGTAGAAGGCGGAACAGAGTGCGCCGACCAGTTCCAGCTTCGTGTGCAAATAAAGTTCGTTCGGCTGGGGCGCGTGCGCGTGTTCAATTCGCGCGCCGAAACGCTCCGTCAGTTCGTCGAGCACGATTCGCAAGTCCGGCAGGAGGTTCATTGAACACCTCCAATCATAAGCGCCGCGCGACGCACCAACTCGTAGAGCGGCGCGGGCAGCACCAGTCCGAGCCCGATCAGCGGCGCGGACACGAGCAGCATTGCGCCGAGTTTCCAAGGACACTCCACGCCGGGCGCCGTATCGTGCACAGGTTCGCCGAGACTCAGCTTTGAAATATGTATGAGAAACCCGGCGAAAATTGTGACGATGCCCGCGACGAACAATCCGGCCGGCAACACCCGGTCGGCGGCCAAGGCCGCGCTCAGAGCCGTCAACTCGCTTTGGAACAGGCTGAACGGCGGTACGCCGGTAACAGCGAACGTGGCCATCAGGAATAACCCGCCCGTCCACGGCAGCGTGTGGATGACGCCGGTGACCTTGCGAAAGCAGGGCGAACCGTAACGCTGCTGCACGTTGCCGGCGCAGAAAAACATCAACGGTTTTGCAATCGCGTGAAAGAGCATGTGCAGCACTGCGCCGAGCGCGCCCAGTTTGCCGCCGAAGCCAAGCGAGGCGACCATGATGCCCGCGTGGTCGATGCTCGAATAGGCGAGCAGTCGCCGAAAGTTTCGCTGCACCAGCACGAATGGCACCGCCACAAGAATGGACGCGACGCCGAACAGCACCAGGAGATTGCCCGTGTAATCGTGGCCGAGGCACTTCGCAGCCACCGTGTAGAAACGCATAATGCCATAGAGCGCGCAGTTAATGAAGCCGGCGCCGAGCAGCGCGGCGGAAGGCACGGGCGCTTCCGCATAGGCGTCGGGCTTCCAGGAGTGCATCGGCGCGAGGCCGGCTTTGGTGCCGTAGCCGACGAGCACCATCACGAATCCCAGACGCATCGCGGCCGGCTGGCATCGGTCCGCCACTTCGACCAGCACCGACCAATTGAAGCCGTTCTCCGCGTGATCGCCGACGACTTGCACCGCCGAGTGGTAGATGAGCACGGTGCCGAATAACGCCAGCGCAATGCCGGCGCTGCCGATGACGATGTATTTCCACGCCGCTTCGAGGGAGCTTTTCTGGTTGTAAAAGCGCACCAGCAACACCGAGGCGAGCGTGGTGGACTCGATCGCCACCCAGAGCAAGCCGAGGTTGTTCACCAGCGGCACGGCCATCATTGTGCCAACGAAGATCGGAGTGAGCACGTAGTAGCGGTGCGACAGGCGGGCGTTGATTCTGCCCGCGCGCTCTTCCTCGCGCAAATACCCGACGGCATAAATGGCGCACGCGAGCGCAACGAACGCCGTCAGGCACACGACCAATGCGCTCAGAGCGTCCACGCGCAGGAATCCACCGAAGGCTTCGACGGCGCCGCGCGCGAGGACTTCCGCGCCGAGCCATACCGCCAGACCGGCGACGGTCGCGACCGCAAGCAGGTTCAGCCGCTCCAAGACAACACGCTGACGCAACGGCCAGCAGATGAGGCCGGTGAGCAAGGGCAGCAGCGCCAGGAGTGTCAGAAGCATGGCGCACTCCCTTCGGTTACTCGCTGTTTTCGGTGGAAGGGAGTTTTATGAGGAGCGAGAAGAACGCTCGCCCTCACCCCGGCCCTCTCCCCCTGGAGAGGGAGAAGATTGTCCCGTGTTGCTTTTGGCAAGTTTCGCGAAATGTTTACCAAAGACTTCATGGCATTCCCCGAATGATATTTGCGGCCTGTTCCATCAGTTGGCGGAGGGAGCCGGGCATCCAGGCGGTGAACAGCAACAGCGTCGCCAAGGGGAGGCTCATTGCCGCGACGTTGCTCGTTGAAATAGCTTCGGCTGCGTGCTCGCTGTCGCTCGGACCGAGCAGCAGTCCTGCCAGCTTGTTCAGCACGCCGCAGAAGACGACGATCAGCGAGGTCAGGATCACTACGCTGGCCCAGGCATGTTGCGACGTGAAACCGCCGGCAATCACCGTCAGTTCGCTTACGAAGAGGCCGAACGGGGGAAAACCGCTCACGGCCACGGCCGCGAGGCCGAGCAACAGCGCCGTCTTTGGCATCCTGTGCACCAGCCCGCAGCCAATGCGCCGGAAATCGAGCGTGTGGAATTGCTGATGGATGTTGCCCGCCGCGAAGAACAGAACAGGCTTGGTGAGCGCATGATAGCCCATGTGCAGCAGCGCGCCGAACACGGTGAGCCACGCGTTCATGCCCACCGCGACGCAAATCAGCCCAACGTGTTCCAGGCTGGAGTAGGCCAGCATCCGCTTGAGGTTTTTCTGCACAAGAATGAAAGGCCCGGCCAGCAGCATTGAGAAAAGCCCGAAGCCTGACAGCAGTTCCCCGCTGAACCCGGAGCCGAGGCACGCGGTGGTGAGAATGTGGAAGCGCAGGAGGGCATAGACGGCGATTTTCAGCGACACGCCGGAAAGCATGGCGCTCGTGGGCGATGGGGCTTCGCTGTGCGCATCGGGCAGCCAGGTGTGCATCGGGGCGAGGCCGGCCTTGGTGCCATAGCCGACGAGAACGAAGATAAACGCCAGCGTCATCAGGTGGCGATCCAGTTGCGGCGCGATCGCCAGCAGACGCGACCAGTTGAAGCTCGGCAGCGTTTCGCCGCCCGCTTTGCCGATGGCTGCCGCGTAGGTGAAGATGGTGCCGAAGAGCGCCAGCACCAGGCCCAGGCCGCCGAGCGTGACGTATTTCCACGCCGCTTCGAGCGAGGTCTTGCGGTTGTAAAGCGCCACGAGCAGGGCGGACGAGAGCGCCGTGGCTTCGACGGCGATCCACATCACGCCGAGGTTGTTGGCCAACACGACGAGGAACATGCAGGTAGCGAACAGCGGCGTGAGCACGTAGAACTCGCGAAATCGTCGTTCGTTAACGACGGCATCGGCCACGTCGCGGCGGAAGTATCGCACGGCGTAAAGGGAGGTCGCCAGCGACACAACCGATATCAGCAACACCATCCAGGCGCTCAGAGCGTCGGCGCGAAGGAACCCGTCCCACTCGGTGACGGCGTTTTCGTTATTCGCCAGCACGCTCTTGAACAATTTCACACCCAGGACCAGCACAGCCACGAAGCCCGAGATGTTGATGGACTCCACCCCTGCGCGGGATCGGGGGAACAGGCAGGCCAGCCCGGCAACGAACGGCACACACAGGACGGAGGTCAGCAGCATGGGAGTCACCACTTCAATTCGTTCAGTTTGCTCACGTCCATCGAGGCAAACGTTTCACGGATGCGGAAGACGAGGATACCCAGCACCATCACCGCGATGACCACGTCGAAGAAGATGCCGATTTCGACCACGAGCGGCATTCCGTAGGTCGTCAGCGCTATTGCGGCGAGCATGACGCCGTTCTCCATCGTCAGGAGCGCGAGCACCTGCGTAATGGCTTTGCGACGGTTGATCATCAGGAAAAACCCGGTGAGCAGCAGCGCGATGGCGACGGCGACCGTGTTGCTGCCGAGGCGCTCC
Organism: Verrucomicrobiota bacterium; assembly: GCA_003219675.1. Lineage (GTDB taxonomy): Bacteria > Verrucomicrobiota > Verrucomicrobiia > Limisphaerales > AV2 > AV2. The sequence goes on along the minus strand of QHPW01000286.1, from coordinate 11,074 downwards.
AGGGAGGTGATTGGACGGGCCACAACGTAAGCGAGCACAGTCAATGCGCCGCAGATGAGCATGGAGGCGGGCATGTTCACGAACGGGCGAATCTCCTGCTCGATTTTGATTTGGCGCACAAGGCGTTCGAGCCACCAGGGGAGGAAGAGCACTTTGCCGACGAGGGTAAGCGCCGCCACGACGTAAACGTGCCCTGCGTGATAGGCGGAGCCGACGACACCGGCGATGGCGGCGAGCAAGAGGGATTGCAGGGCGAAAATGCGGATGTTCGTGATGAGCATCGGCTGGACGGCCAACAGGACTTGCAGCACCAGCATCAGGGAGGCGAGCAGCGTGATGAATTGCGAGCCGGTTTCGGAAGTGGGCGGGTTCATGGTTCATGTAAATAAGAACGTGGAGACCAGCGCCAGCGTGGCCAGAATGAATGCGGCACTGAGCAGGTCCGGCACGCGAAAGAGGCGCAGTTTCGCGTTGGTTGTTTCGACCAGCACCACGGCGCCGGCAAGCACGATAAGTTTCGCCACGAAAAACAACAGGCCCAACCCGAATGCAACGGGCGTCGTCTCCGCTGCCAGTCCCACCGGAAAAAAGATGTTCGCCAGCAACGACATCAGGACGAGTTGTTTGATGGACGCGGCCCATTCGATGAGGGCCAGGTAACGGCCCGAATACTCCAGCAACATCGCCTCGTGAATCATCGTCAGCTCCAGGTGTGTGGCGGGGTTATCCACGGGGATGCGGCCCGTCTCAGCCAGCAGAACGATGAACATCGCGGTGAACGCCAGAGCACGCGAGGGGTCGAGGAACTTCCAGCCCGGCCCCTGGCTGGCGAGCACAATCTGGCTAAGGTTTGTCGAGCCCGCGGTTATGGCGACGGTGAAGATGGCGAGCATCATCGCCGGTTCGGCGATTGCGGAAATGGTCATTTCGCGACTGCTGCCCATCCCTCCAAACGCGCTCGCTGGGTCGAGTCCGCCCAACGCGAGGAAGAACCGGCCCAGGGCCATTAGCCCGACCAGCGCCAACACGCCGCCGAACAGGCTCATGGGTGCTCGCGCGCTGACCATCGGCACCAGCAACCCGGCGGCCAGCGCCGTCAGAAACAGGACATACGGCGTAACGGAGAAGATCCACGAGGTATGCTCTGAAATGACCATGTCCTTGCGCAGGAACTTGAGCAGATCGAAGTAGGGCTGCCAGATGGGCGGGCCACGACGGTTCTGGAGCGTCGCCTTCCAGGTCTTGATGAGGCCGCTGAGCACCGGCGCCAGCAACAACAGCAATATCGCCTGCGCGAGGGTGGCCACAGGGTCCAGGTTCATAGCGAGAGTGTTGGAGTGCTGGAGGGTTGGAGTATTGGAGCGGTGCCCGCACTCCAACACTCCATTGCCCGATCACTCCATGCCAAAATATCAGGATTCATATGGCAAACAGCAGCAGCAACAGCAGCGTAACGAAAATGTAAAGCAGGTAGGCGTGAATGCTGCCCATTTGGATGGCGCGTATGCGGCGCGACGCGCGAATAATGAGAATTCGCGCCGGCCGGTAAATGCGCCGCTCAAACACCTCCTCGACGTGGCTCTCGAACCGGAGGGTTGTGGCAAAGTAGGGCGAGAAATCGTATTCGCGTTGCACCTCGCGGCGGGGTCGGAATAGCGCCTTAAAAATCATGCGAATCGGTTTCGAGAACCCGGTGGCGGTGTATTCCATCTGGGGCGTCAATGCGCGCTGGCCGCAGTCCCACGTCGGGCCGCGTCGCGTCTTCGAGTTCCGCCCGAAGACCAGCCAGAGCGCGAACGGAACCGGCAGCAAGCAAGCGCTCAGGATTACCATGCCGAGTGTCGAGACGGTGCCGGTGTCCCGGGCGAGCGACGCGAGCACCAGACCATCGGCGAGACTGAGCCGCGCGCTCAGTTGCTGTCCGGTGAGCTGGTGGGTCAACGGGTCCATCAACCGAATGAAGTGCGTTGGGAACAAACCCAGCAACAGGCACGCACCGGCGAGCAACGCCATGCCGAATAACATCGAAGGGGATGCTTCCTTGGCTTTCCCGGCGTGTTCACTGCGCGGCTGCGCAAGAAACGAAATGCCGAACGCTTTCACGAAGCACGCCGCCGCCAGAGCGCCCGTCAGCGCCAGCATCGCGCCGCTCAACGGGAAAACCAGCCGCACCAGACTTTCCGTCGTGCCGAAACCCTGGAGGAGCGCCTGGTAAGTCAGCCACTCGCTGACGAAGCCGTTCAACGGCGGCAGGGCGGAGATGGCTACCGCGCCAACCAGGAAGAAGAAGGCGGTTTGCGGCATCCGCTTGATCAACCCGCCCATTTCCTCCATGTTGCGCGTGTGCGTCGCGTGCAGCACCGCGCCAGCGCCAAGGAAGAGCAGGCCTTTGAATGTCGCGTGGTTGATGGTGTGATAAAGCCCGGCAATGAGCGCCAGAGCCGCCAGCACCGGATGAGCGGTGTGCAGAAACATCAACGCCGCGCCCAGACCCATGAGGATGATGCCGATGTTTTCGATGCTGTGATAAGCGAGCAGGCGCTTGAGGTCATGTTCCATCAGCGCATAAAGCACGCCCAGCACGGCGGAGATCATGCCGATAGCCAGCAGAGTCACCCCCCACCAGAGCGGAGGCGTGCCGAGGAAGTCGAAGCACACGCGCGTTAACCCGTAAATGCCGGTTTTGATGAGCACGCCGGACATAAACGCGGAGACGTTGCTGGGCGCGACCGGATGTGCCGCCGGCAGCCAGATGTGCAACGGCACGATGCCCGCCTTGATGCCGAAACCGAGCAGGAACAGGATAAAGGCCGCGTCGCGTTTGCCGGGCGACATCTTCGCACCGAGACCGTGCAGGCTGTCGAAACCGTAGTCGCCTGACATCTGGAAAAGCAGCAGGAAGCCGAGGATGATGCAACCGGCGTCAATGTGCGACATAATGAAGTAAAGCACCCCGGCATCGCGCGTCTCCGGTTGTTCATGCTCGAAGCTCACGAGGCAGTAAGCCGTCAGCGCCATGATTTCCCAGGCGATAAGAAACAGCCAGATATTGTCCGCCACGAAAGTTAAAGTCGTGGCCAGCAGGAGGCCATTGTAAAACGCGCCAAGCACAGCGACCCTCTTTCGCCCGTAGAAACTGCGCGCGTAGCCAAAGGAATAAATCGACAGTGCCAAACCCAAGGACGACACGATGAGCAAAAAGAAGGCCGACAAAGGATCGAGGCGGACGGAGAACTTCAAATACGGGACGGCCGATTCCAGAAACTCCCAACGAATTTCGAAAGAGGTCGCGCTGCCGGCAAGGCAAACAACCGAAGCGCCGATCCCGCACAAAGCGGCCAAAGCGGCGCTGCCGAAAGAGAAAAGGTTGGCGAGTTTCTCGCGCCGCCAACAGACCAAACCGGCCAGACTCCCGGTGACGTAGCCCCAGAGGGCCAGCGTCAACAGGAGCATGGGGATTCCTTCCATCGAGGGTCAGTCCGATCCAGACTCGCCCGCGCTCTTCATCCCAATGCAGGAACGTTTGTCAGGTTTCATTTCACCGAGCCCTGGATGGCGCCTGAAGTTTTGAGCCGAACCGAAGGTTTCCTGGTTGGAATCTCGCGCGCCCTTTCCAGAGCGGCGTCCACATGGGCGCAAACGTTCTCCCGGCCGAGCCGGTCCAGAAATCCTGCGCGGTCCATCGCAAAAAGAGGTTGAGTGTGAGGGCCGCTTAAAATCAAGTGTTTTCCCTTGGCGTGGAGCTTTTCGTAGAGATCTTCAAGCGCGTTGAGGCCGGTGGCGTCCATCGCCAGCACCTTGCGCATGCGGAGAATCAGAATCTCCGGCTCCTGGCGGGCGCGTTTGAGCGCGGTTTCGAGTTTGTCGGCCGCGCCGAAGAAGAACGCGCCGAAGACTCGGTACACCATCACGCCCTCGGGAATCTCCTTGCCAATGAGCGAATGGTGCGCGCCTTCGGTTTCGGTCGTTTCGTCAACCGCGGTGATTTGCGTGGTTTCAGAAATCCGTTTGATGAAGAGCACCGCGGCCAGAACCATGCCGACCTGAACCGCGACGGTCAGATCAATGAGTATGGTCAACGCGAAGGTCGCCAGAAACACGGCTGAATCGCTCTTGGGCCATTTCGCCAGGCGCGTGAAGTGGTGCCACTCACCCATGTTGTAGGCCACCACCATCAGCACCGCGCTCAACGTCGCCAGCGGAATAAATTTCGCCAGCGGCGCGGCGACGAGGATGATGATGAGCAACGTCAACGCATGGGTGATTCCCGCCACCGGGGTGCGCGCCCCGCTGCGGATATTCGTCGCCGTCCGCGCAATCGCCCCTGTCGCAGGAATCCCGCCGAACAGCGGGCTGGCCACATTGGCAATGCCCTGGGCCATCAGTTCCTGATTGGAGTCGTGGCGGTCGTCAATCATACCGTCGGCGACCACGGCCGACAGCAGTGATTCAATGGCGGCCAGCAGGGCGATGGTGACTGCCGGTTGGAAAAGGCGCTGCACGTTGGCCCAGGATAATTCCGGCAGGTGAAGTTTGGGCAGGCCTTGAGGAATTCCTCCAAAGCGGGTCCCGATCGTCTCGACCGGGAGCTGAAAAAGCGACACCAACGCGGTTCCCAGGATCACCGCGACGATGGAACCGGGGACACGGCGCGCCAGTGGCTTTGGCCAGAACACGATGATCAGCGTGGACGCGAGCGCTAGGGTGGCCGTGGGCCATTGGCAGGTGCCCAGGTTTTCGCCCAGCGCTTTCATTTTCTCCACAAAGTCCGCCGGCACCTTCTCCAGTTTCAATCCAAAGAAATCGTTGATTTGCGTGCTGAAGATCAAGACCGCGATGCCGCAGGTGAATCCCATCGTGACCGGATAGGGGATGAATTTGATCATCGTCCCCATCCGGGTGAATCCCATCAGCAGCAATATTGCGCCCGCCATGACCGTGCAGATGAGCAGATTATCCAGGCCGTATTTGGCGATGATTCCATAGACGATCACGACAAACGCGCCGGTCGGCCCGCCGATTTGAACCCGCGACCCGCCCAAGGCGGAAATGATGAAGCCGGCAACCACGGCGGTGAAAATGCCGGCTTCGGGCTTGACGCCGGACGCGATGCCAAACGCCATGGCCAACGGCAGGGCGACGATCCCCACGGTGATCCCGGCAACAAGGTCCGCGAATAAATCTTCCCGCGAATAATGCTTCAGTGTCTCCGCCAGCCTGGGGCGGAAAGCAACTTTCATCCAAAATTCTCCAAAAATGGCTTCCCAAGCATGGTGCGCGTGGTCGCAAGCCGCGTTCCTCATGGATTTCAAGACTCGTCATGAGACTCGGCCCGCCGGACTCGTCAAACCGCTTAAAACAGATTCCAGCGCGCTCGGTTGCGCGTGGCGAGATGTTGGAGAAGGCGCGAAACAATGCAATATCATTCACGGCACGTCGCATGGATTGGAAGGCGACAGGGGCCGGGTTGCGCAAGCGGAAGATTTCAGTTGAATCCGTTCGGCCAATCCCTCCGAATAAGACCGGATCAACGTATGAATCTGGATGACGCACAAAAGAGAACAGTGGCTGATTGGATTGCCCAGGGGCACAAGCTTTCTGAAATCCAAAAGCGCGTGGCGGATGAACTCGGCGTTCACCTGACCTACATGGAAGTCCGTCTGCTGGTGGACGACCTGAAACTCATGCCGAAGGACACCGAGCCCTCCACGCCGGTCGAACTGCATGGCAAACCGTCCGCCCCGTCCTCGACTGCTCGCGCGAAAGAAACGGAGCCGGGCGAGGAAGCCGGGGACACTCCGCCGGGGGAACAACCGGCTCCGCCCCGCGCCGGCAACGTTTCGGTCAGAGTAGATCAGGTGACACGGCCCGGCGCTTTGGTCAGTGGCAATGTGACCTTCGGCGACGGCAATTCCGCCAACTGGTATTTGGATCAGTTTGGCCGCCTGGGACTCGTTCCCAAACAACAAGGCTATAAACCGTCCGCGGCCGACCTGCAGACGTTCCAAATGGAATTGCAAAGCGAGTTGGCGAAGATCGGGTTTTGACGCGCCGGGCTCATCGTGTCCGAGGTGAATTCATGAGGATCAGCCACAGCACCGGGCGAATGTCGTTCACGCCCGCGGCGCTGCTGGTTTTGCTTGTGGCGGCGGGATGTCATCGTCAACCGCAGGTTCCGGCGGGGATCGCTTCGATCGAACGCGTCGGGCGCGCGGGCGCGAATCGCATCGTCACGCCCGTCAATCAAATCCTGACTCCGGCAGGGATCCAGGTCGAGCTGGCGGGACTCCGCCCACAGGTCATCGCGCTCAGTCCGGATGGCCGGCTGCTGAGCACCTCGGGAAAAACCCGCGAACTCATCATCCTGGATTCGGCGACCGGCAGCATTTTGCAGCGCGTGTCATTGCCTTCCGACAGGGCGGCGGAGTCATCGCCTGGCATTGTTTCCCCTCACATTCTCGAGCCGGACAAGGAGGGCCAGGTCAGCTTTGCCGGCCTGGCCTTTGCTCCCGACGGTTCAAGGATTTTTCTCTCCAACGTCAACGGAAGCATCAAAGTTTTCGGCGTGGACCCGAGCGGCGTGGTCACCGGCTTGTCTTCCAACCCGCTGCCGCCCGCAGATGCGCCGCGCAGAAAGGAGGAAATCCCGTCAGGACTCGCTGTTTCCGCCGATGGCAGGCGGCTTTACGTCGCGCTGAATCTGTCGAATCGTCTCGCCGAACTGGACGCGGGGAACGGAAGAGTGCTTCGCCTGTGGGATGTGGGCGTTGCGCCGTACGACGTGGTGCTCGCGGGCGAAAAATCCTACGTGAGCAACTGGGGCGGCCGCCGTCCGGACGCCAACAGCGTGACGGGACCGGCGGGACGCGGGACGCTGGTGCGCGTCGATCCCGTCCGTCACATCGCCAACGAAAGTTCGGTTTCGGTCATCGATTTGCGCGCGGACAAAGTGGTGGGCGAGATCATCGTCGGCCTTCATTCGTCCGCGATGGCATTGACTCCGGACCGAAAGCATCTCGTGGTTGCGAATGCCGGAAGCGACACGCTCACGGTGATTGATACACGGACCGACCACGCGCGCGAAACCATCCGGGTAAAGTTCGGTCCGGCCGACTTGTTCGGCGCCAGTCCCAACGCCCTCGCATTCGAGAAGTCGGGCAGGACTCTCTTCGTTTGCAACGGCACGCAAAACGCCGTGGGGGTGGTTTCGTTTCGGCCGGGCAACTCGAAACTGCTTGGATTGATTCCCGTCGGCTGGTTTCCCGGAGCCATCGCGTTCGACTCCAGACGCAACGCGCTTTGCGTCGCCAACATCAAAGGAATCGGACCCGGCAGCAAGGACCCGGAGACCGGCAGACCGGGAGGTAATTCGCATCAGTATTCGGGCACGCTCACCCTGGTGCCCGTTCCGACCAAGCGTGAGCTCGCCGCTCACACGCGCGTGGTGTTGCGCAACTATCGCGAGTCGATGCTGCGGATTGCGCGTCTGCCGGCGCGGGCCGACCAGCCGCCACGCCCGGTGCCCGAGCGAATCGGAGAGCGTTCGGTGTTCAAATATGTCGTTTACATCATCAAAGAGAACCGGACCTATGATCAGGTGCTGGGCGATGTCAAAGAAGGCAACGGCGACGCGGACCTTTGCGTCTTCGGCGAACGCGTGACGCCGAATCAGCACAAAATGGTTCAAGAATTCGTGCTGCTCGACAACGCTTATTGTTCCGGAATTCTCAGCGCCGACGGCCATCAATGGTCGGACACGGCATTCGCCACGGATTACATGGAGAAATCCTTCGCCGGTTTTCCCCGCAGTTATCCCGACGGCATGGAGGACGACGACGTGGACGCGCTTGCCTATGCGCCGTCCGGCTTCATCTGGGACAATGCTGTGGCCCACGGCAAAACCCTCCGCGACTACGGCGAGTTCGCCGTCACTGAGAAATCGTGGCGTGACACGACGAAGAAGGGCGAGCCTGATTTCCTCGATCATTATCGCGATTTCATCAATCAAACCGGCCTCATCAACATCAGCAGCCGGCCGGCGATTGAGTCGCTGCGTCCGTATCTCGCCACCAACACGGTCGGCTGGGACATGAGCATTCCCGACGTGTTCCGCGCGGCACAGTTCATCAAAGAACTGAAACAATTCGAGGTAAACGGAGGTTTTCCCAATCTCAGCATCATCTGTCTGCCGAACGATCACACCTCGGGCACCAAGGCAGGAACACCGACGCCCGCGGCCCACGTGGCGGACAATGACTTTGCTTTCGGGCAAATCGTCGAGGCGCTCAGCCGCAGCCGCTTTTGGAGGCAGACCTGCATCTTCGCCGTGGAAGACGACCCGCAGGGCGGGTGGGATCACGTGAGCGGTTATCGCACCACCGCCTACGTGATCAGCCCTTATACCAGGCGACGGCAGGTGGTCAGCACCCAATATAATCAAACCAGCATTCTCCGGACAATTGAACTGGTTCTTGGCCTGCCGCCGATGAACCTCATGGACGCGACTGCCACGCCGATGTTCGATTGCTTCACTGAACGGCCGGATTTTACGCCGTTCACCGCCGTGCCGAACAACATTCCACTCGACGAAATGAACCCGGAACCGAAAAGGGTTTCGGACCCGTTGCTGCGGCGCCATGCAATCGCCTCCGCCCGTCTCCCGCTGGAGCAGGTGGACAAATGCCCTGAAGATTTGTTGAACCGGATCCTCTGGCACGCGATGAAGGGCCCGCGGGCGCGGTACCCGAAGTGGGCCATCACGCCGCACGAGGAGGACGATGACCATCAGCAGTGACGTTCAACGGCAATTTCCGCCCGGCCAATTCAATCAGAATGCGCTGGAATCCCTCCGCCGCACGGCGCGATTTGGCCGCGGTGTGCGAAAAGATTCAGCGGGATGAAACCTGAAAAGCCGCCAGCGTCGGCGGCGTCAGCGATCGATTCTCCAGAAGCTCCAGCGCGGCTTAGATAACAGCGTGTTGGCGTGGCGAGTCGTTCGGAGTATCGAGCGGATAGCCGTGCTTGAACGGCACCCACAGGGCGCGTGGTGGACGAACTCGTTCGGCCGCTTCGCGCAAGAGTTGAATCACCACGGTCGAGATGTGCCGGCGTTCCAGTTCGGCTGCGACCAGACTCACGGTCTGGTTTCACATCGGTCAGACCGGCACCAGCAGCGCGACATCCACCGCGTCCAGGGCCAGCAGCCGCGCGGCTTCGGGCGCCGTCTGCTGAATCAATCGTCCCGGCGCCGTGATTGAGCCCATGAACGAGAGGTGACGGTGGTTGATCGATCCGATGCGACCGCGCTCCGCGAGCTCGCGCACGCGGCGGATGGGAAAGGCGAGGTTCGCGTCGCAGTGTATGCCGGTATGATCGAATGACCCGCTGCGGTGCGATTCAACCAATTGGTGAACGTCGGCATCGCTCGGAATCTCGCGGAAGCTGTAATCCCCGCCACGAATGGATTCATCGAACGGCAGTTGGCCGGTCAGGACGAACCCGGCGCTGGAGACCACCGCGAGTCGGCACTCGGCCAGCGGTTTTTTGAGAGTCGCCCAGGGCACCGGGTCGATTTTCCGCCACGGATATGCCTTGAGAAACATTCTTACAGGCAGCGTGAATTCAGCCAGGTCACCCACGCGGTCAAGTTGCGATTTTTCGTGGAGAATATCCAGCCAATCCAGCGATGCCTCACTGTTCACTTCCGATGCCTTGCCATGAAACCCGGTTCCGCTCCCCCTAAATCTGCGCGACGCTGTCGCGCCAGCAACCCGCCGTAAACGCGCACGTCGCGCACGAACATCTCGAGCCGCTTCTTCAGCGCGTGGCTCACAATTTGACCGTCGCGCACGTCCTCCTCGTCCGCAAATGCCACGCCATAGGGCAACGTCCACGCGTAGCACTGCCGCGCCACGGTGCGAAGCTGGTCGGTCACCGTCAGCCCTTTCTCGTGCGAAGCGACGATGGTGGCGAACAGTTTCCCGGCAAACTCGCGCCAGAAATGGTCGAGGAAATTCTTCATCGCGCTGCTGATGCTGCCGTGGTAATCGGGCGTGCCCAGCACATAAACGTCCGCGCGATCGATGCGGGATTGTAACGCGTCGAAACCCGGCGCGTCGTAAGCCGTGTCCGGGTTGTAGAGCGGCAGCGGTTCCTTTTCCAGATCGAGCAGGTCCACGGAACAACCGTCGGCGCGCAGGCGTTCCGCGAGCTGCAAAAGCACGGAACGCGTCACGGAAGTCGGGTTTAAACTGCCGACGACGGCCAGGACCTGAAGCGGTTGGTCAGACATGCGGAGAAGTTAATGCCTTTTGACCAGGACGCAACGGCGGCTTCTTCCCCTCGAAGGGTTGCGCATCCAGGTTTTTCAAAATACTGCCGCAAAGTGTCGTCGTTGAGGAAGGCAGCGGCGCCGCCATACCATCAACTTCCGGCTCAATGTCCCACCCTTTGTAACGCCTGGTAAAAATGCAGCTGCTTACAATGCCGATGGATGCGCCGGCAATCACGTCGTGTGGATGATGCTCGCGAGCCTCGACCCTGCTGTAGGCAACAAAGGACGCAGCCGCGTAAGCCGGTATGCCGTACTCCCAGCCGTAACGCTTGCGCATGAACTCGGCGGAAGAGAAGGAAATCGAACTATGCCCCGAAGGGAAGGAATGCCTGCGTCCGTTGGGCCGCTTCTCGTCAATAGAATACTTGAGACCATAAGTGACCCCGAGTGTAAGTACCGCTGACTCCCCAAATTGCAACGCGCCCTCGCCGTCCTTGTAGCCGAGTGTCAGTCCTGCCGCAGTCGCGGGCAAAAGATACTGTAAAACGTCGCCCGCAAGCTCAATGCGATCACTCGCTCCTGCGCCGACACGGCTGGTGAGACCAAGAAGAATGCCTGCGAGCAAAGGCGCTGCGTGATGCGTGTAGCGTTTCATGTTTCGCTGCCGGGCACGGGCCTTGTGACGATGGACCAAGCGCCAACAAATCAGCGTCACTCGCAGGCGCCTGCTGGCGCCGATTCCACCGCGTTGTTTTACATCCCGTAAACCAGAATCTTGAAACTGCCTGGAACCATCTTCGG
>QHPW01000285.1:6332-9323 GCA_003219675.1 Verrucomicrobiota bacterium | reverse complement strand
AACGGTACAAATATTCCTGGAGCAACTCAAACGAATTACACAAAGTCCAATTTCCAGGCTTCGGATTCTGGCGACTACACTGTCGTCGTCAGCAATCCTGGTGGCTCCGTGCCGAGCCAGGCAGCGCGCGTGGAGGTCTTTGCCGGCTCGGTCACCCAGGATCTGGTGGCGCACCTCAACTTCGACGGCAATTACTCGGACTCCTCCGGACGCGGCAACAACGCGACCGCTCAAGGTTCTCCCGGTTTCGCTCCCGGCAAGATCGGGCAGGCGTTCCAGTTCACAACGACGGCGGATGGCTTGACGATCAACTACGCCACCCTCGGATATCCGCCAGACTTGAAGTTTGACGGCACGGTCAACTTTTCCGTGGCCATGTGGGTGAACTACACAAACCAGGTGGACGACCCGCCGTTCATCTCCAACAAGAATTGGGACAGCAGCGACAATCGGGGTTGGGGAATATTCACTCAGGGCGGCGGTAACTTCCGGATCAACGTGACCGGGCCGAGCAGCGCCGACAAACTGAGCACGACCAGCACTCCGAACATTCGCGATGGCGCCTGGCATCACCTCATGGTGACCTTCTGGCGTGGTCAGAACGTGTCCACCTACGTCGATGGCCAGCCGGTGAACACGACGCCCTTCCCGACGGCGGGGAATATCGACACCGATGATCTGGGATACAACGTCAATATCGGGCAGGACGGGAGAGGCACCTACACCGACACCGGCAGCGCAGCGATTGACGGCCTGATCGATGATGTGGGCATCTGGCGACGGGTGTTGACTGCGCAGGAAGTCGCGAGCATCTACGCAAAGGGCCAGGTCGGGTCCGATCTCTCGACCGCGACCGGCGCCAACGCTCCCGTAATTGTCTCGCAGCCGCAGAGCGTCACCGTCAGCCCGGGAGCGAATGTCACGTTGAGCATCTCGGCGACCGGAAGCCTGCCAATCAGTTACCAGTGGAAACTCAACGATTCTGACGTCGGAGGGGCCACAGGTCCGTCACTCACTTTGAACAATGTCCAGACCTCAAGCACCGGCGATTATACCGTGGTCCTCAACAACGCGGCCGGCACAGTCACGAGTGCCGTGGCGCGGGTGGATGTCTTCGCGGGGCCGGTGACTCAGGACCTGGTCGTGCACCTGAAGTTTGACAACGACCTGACCGACTCGAGCGGTCGAGGAAACAATGGCGCGCCGGTGGGCACGCCGACGTTCGGGGCGGGCAAAGTGGGCGCCAACGCGGTGCACATTCCTTCCGCGGCGGACTACGTGACTCTGGGCACACCGGCAGACCTGAACTTTGGCACCAACACCGATTTCTCCGTCGCCTTTTGGGCCAAAGTTGTCGCCTGGTCCGGCGATCCGTCTTTCATTGCGAACAAGGATTGGGACAGCGGCAGCAACCCGGGCTGGGTGATAGCGACCGACTCCGACGGCAGAATCCAATGGAATACTGCCGGAAAACCGGACGGCAGCAACGGTGACCGCAAGGACTATGACAGTCCAGGCGGAGTGTTTACCAACGGCAACTGGCACTACATTGTTGTTACCTATGATCGCACCGGCAACGCCATTACGTATGTGGATGGGGTTCAGTTCGCGCATCGAGACGGCCGGCCGTTCATTCCCGTCGCTTCGCCGCCGAACAACCTCAGCACGCCGGCTGGGAAAGCCACAAATATCGGGGAGGACGGCACCGGCGCTTACGCTTCCGGAGCTTTCACGGACGCCAGCCTTGACGATTTGGGAATCTGGCGACGTGTGGTGACTCCGCAGGAGGTCGCGGCGATTTACAACGTCGGCCTTGCAGGGAACCCTCTGGAGAGCGCAGTCGTCGGACCGCCCGGCCTGGGCCGCTTGACCGGCGCACTCGTGGGCGGCAACCTCCACTTCACCTGGACCGGCGGCACCGGCATTCGATTGCAGAAGGCGACGACGCTGAGTCCGCCGAACTGGACGGATGTCTCAGGCACGGACGGCAGCAGCCAGGCAACCGAAACGATCGGCGCCGGCAACGCTTTCTACCGGCTGTTGAAACCCTAGATCAACCGGACCAGACGGATTTCCTTCGCTGTGGAAGGAAGCGGGCTTTGGCTGCGGGTCCGTGTGTCGAGCCAAAGCCCGCTCTGGTTTTGCGCGTTACAAACTCATAGAATGCTTGCCATGGTCACGGCCAACCTCGAACCATTGAGCCTGCTGGTAATTTCTTTGGCTCTGGTGTCGGGTGGGTGTTCCAGGGGGCCGTCAACACAGACCGCCTTGGAGGCGAGGGCGGACGCGGCGGCAACAGCCAACTTTGATCAAACAAAGCAGAAAGCGGAACAGGGAGATGCGATTGCACAGAACCTCCTCGGCCAACTTTATCTCCAGGGACAAGGGACTCGGCAGGACCCGAAAGCGGCGGCTGAATGGTTCGAAAAATCGGCGGAGCAGGGACATGGCGATGGACAATTCAACCTCGGAACGTTGTTCGAAGCCGGCCAGGGCGTTGTCCTGGACTATGCCCGGGCAGCGGAATGGTATCGCAAGGCGGCCGAGCAGGGGCACACCGCCGCCCAATACAGCCTTGCGGCGATGTACGTTTATGCGCGCGGCGTCGAGCGAAACGACGCTGAAGCCCTCAAGTGGCTCGGCAAGGCCGCGCAGCAGGGGGATGCCCTGGCCCAATATGCGATGGGTGAACGGCATAAGACCGGGACCGGCGTGCCCAGGGACCTGATCGAGGCCTTCAAATGGTTCACACTCGCGGCGGCGCAGAAGGTCGTTGACGCCGCAACGGCCCTCGACGAGATCAAGGGCAGGATGACTCGTGATCAGATTGCGGAAGGGCGTAAACGGGCGGAGCAGTTCGGGCAGCAGCATCCATCCGGTAACACGGCCAAGTCCCGATCCAGTGCTGCAAGAAGTGATCGTTAAGCCGCCGTTATGAGACCTCCACCGGACCTTCCCTCGGCACGGGACAAACTGCTGTTCACACCCGGC
>QHPW01000285.1:608-6276 GCA_003219675.1 Verrucomicrobiota bacterium | reverse complement strand
ATTCTCCTGCAAGGCAGCGGCACCTTCGGCGTCGAAGCCGTCTTCGCCACCTGTATTCCCCCGAACGGCAAAGTCTGCGTGCTCACCAACGGCGCCTATGGCGAACGCATGGTGCTCATGTTGCAACATCTGAAAATAGACCACCTCGCGCTCCGCACGCCGGAAACCACGCCGAATGATCCCGCGGCCCTTGAGCGCGCACTGGCGGCGGACAAAGCCATCACTCACGTCGCTGTCGTTCATTGCGAAACCACCACCGGCATTCTCAATCCGATCACCGAAGTCGGTCGCGCCTCCCAACGCCATGGCCGCGCCTGTATCGTGGACGCCATGAGCAGCTTTGCCGCGATCCCCATCGACTTCGCGGCCGCGGGAATTGATTACCTCATTTCATCGGCCAATAAATGCCTCGAAGGCGTGCCGGGTTTTTCCTTCGTGATCTGCCGTCGGGATAAGCTGCTCGGCTGTGAAGGCTATGCCCGCAGTCTTTCACTGAATCTGATGGACCAACTCAAGGGATTCGAAAAGAACGGCCAGTTCCGCTACACGCCGCCAACCCATTCGATCCTCGCCTTCGAGCAGGCGCTCAAAGAGTTGGAGCAGGAAGGCGGTGTCACCGGACGCGGCGGACGTTACCGGCGAAACCAGCAGACGCTGTTGGAAGGAATGAAACGGCTCGGCTTTCGCCCTTATCTGGATCCCGCGGTCCAGAGCCCTATCATCACCTCGTTTTACTGTCCGGACACCGACAAGTTCATTTTCGATGCTTTTTACCGGCGACTCAGTGACAAGGGCTTCATCATTTATCCGGGCAAGATCAGCCAGGCGAACACGTTCCGCATCGGTTCCATCGGGCGGATTTTCCCGAGTGACATGGATGCGCTCATTTCGGCGATTGGCAGCGTGCTGAACGAAATGGGAGTTAAAATGGCGGTGAGCAGCCGCGATTGGGGAGCGGAACAACCGAGGCCAGCCCGCGCTCGCCATGAACCTCGTAGCAGCCGACGTGAGTCCCCATGAAGCAATTCCACACCAAAGGGCGCGAAAATTCCGGGAACTGTGCGTGCTTCCCCCCTCTCCTGGGGGAGAGGGCCGGGCCTTCGCCCGCCGTAGCAATTCTGCTGAAGATGACCGGATTGGCTTCGGCCCGCGAAGGCGGGGTGAGGGCGAGCGTTTCCTCCGATCCCATTTTCGGAGCAGGTGGCTCATTCCATTTCGGTTGTAGAAGTTGGAGTTTCCTCACGTCGGCTTCTACTAGATTCATGGGCAGGGGGAATTGACATGAACGATTCCCCAAAACCAGTCCAGAACCTCGACCCGTTCCGTTCCGAAGGCGACGTGAACCTCTCGCCGCGGCGCCGCGCATGGGCCGCCGAGAATATATCGCCAGCCACCCAACGGATGCTTGCTGAGGATGCCAGATATTTTCTTCATCAATCGCTTTCCACGCCCTGCCTGAACGCGCTCGGGTCATGCCAGGGCGCGTGGATCAAGGACGTCGAAGGCCGTCGCTATCTCGATTTCCATGGCAACAACGTGCATCAGGTCGGCTTCGGCCATCCGCGCGTCATCGCCGCCATCAAAGAGCAACTCGACACTCTTTCGTTCTGCACGCGGCGTTACACCTGCGAACCGGCGATTGCGCTGGCCAAGAAATTGAGCGGGATCGCGCCGGGCGACCTCAATCGCGTTCTGTTTGTCCCCGGGGGCACCTCGGCGGTCGGCGTGGCGCTCAAGCTGGCGCGGATCGCCACCGGTCGATTCAAGTTCATTTCAATGTGGGACTCGTTTCACGGCGCTTCCCTGGACGCGATCTCTGTCGGCGGCGAAGCCCTTTTCCGCAGTGGCATGGGCCCGCTGCTTTCCGGATGCGAACACGTCCCGCCGCCGGTTCATCGGCACTGTCCCTTCCGTTGCGGCGACGCCTGCAATCTCGCCTGCGCCGATTATATCGAATACGTGCTTGAAAAAGAGGGCGATGTGGCGGCTGTCATCGGCGAGACGGTCCGCTCCACGCCCTTCATTCCGCCGCCCGACTACTGGAAGCGTATTCGCGCCGCCTGCGACAAACATGGGGCGCTGCTCATCCTCGACGAAATCCCGATCGCCCTCGGACGCACGGGACGGATGTTTGCCTGCGAGCACTACGGGATCGTTCCCGATATGTTGGTGCTTGGCAAAGGGCTGGGCGGCGGAATTTTCCCGCTCGCGGCCCTCATCGCTCGGGAAGGGTTGAACCTCGCGGCCGAGAGGGCGCTCGGCCATTACACTCACGAGAAAAACCCGGTCGCCTGTGCCGCCGGACTGGCCACGCTGCAAGTCATCGAAGAAGAGAAACTGCCCGAACGCGCCCGACGGCTCGGCAACCGCGCGCTGGATCGGATGCGCGCCATGGCCGAACGCCACCGGCTCATCGGCGAAGTGCGCGGGCTCGGGTTGTTGATGGGGATGGAACTTCTTCGCGACAAAAAAGCGCGCTCCCGCGGCAGTGACGAGGCCGAGAAGGTCATGTATGGCGCGTTGCGCCGCGGCCTGAACTTCAAGATCACCATGGGCAACCTCCTGACGCTCACGCCCGCGTTGACGATTTCCCAGACCGAGCTGGACCAGGCGTTCGACATCCTCGAAGGCTGCATCAGCGAGGTTGAAGCTGCCGTCCGACCGGCTCCAGTCCGCGGGCGGGCTTGAAGCAATGCCTCCCATCAGCACCCAAGCTTTCACCGTAAACGGCCGCGCGTTTCATCCGCCCGGGCGCCCTGTCGTGGTCGTGTGTCTGGATGGCTCGGCCGATGAGTATCTCGATGCGGCTGTCGCGCGCGGCCGGATGCCGAACCTCCAGCGGAGCAGCGTCGCCGGCTATCGCGGTTTTGCCCGCGGCGCCATGCCATCGTTCACCAACGTCAACAACAGTTCCATCGTCACCGGCGCGCCGCCGTCCGTGCACGGCATCAGTGGCAATTTTTTTTACGACGCCGCTTCCGGGCAGGAAGTGATGATGAATTCGGCGAAATTTCTGCGTTGCGAGACGATTTTTCCCTCAGCCGCGCGCGCCGGCCGGAAAGTGGCAGTCGTCACCGCCAAGGAAAAGCTGCGCGACATCTTCGCAAGCGGGTTGATCGAACTGGGCGGGATCGCTTTTTCTTCCGAGAAAGCCAACCAGGCGAGACAGGAAACCCACGGCGTCGCCGGGGTTGAAAAACTTGTCGGCCATTCCACCCCGCCCATCTACAGCGGCGAAGCCAGCCTTTACGTGCTTCGGGCCGGCGTTGCGTTGGTGAAAAGCCGAGGGGCCGATTTTCTTTACCTGACGACCACCGACTTCATGCAACACAAATTCGCGCCGACCGCGCCCGAGGTGGTGGAGTTTTACGCCGGTATTGACGCGGAAATCGGCCGTCTGTTGGATCTGGGCGCCATCGTCGGCATTACCGCCGACCATGGGATGAACGCCAAGCAAAAGCCCGACGGTTCGCCCAACGTCCTCTATCTCGAATCGTTGCTGACGGAAAAATTTGGCGCAGGCTTTCGCGTGATTCTTCCGATCACCGATCCCTACGTCGCGCATCACGGCGCGCTCGGTTCGTTCGCGGTGGTGCATCTGCCGCCTGACGTCAACGCACGCCGGAAGTTCAACATCCTTCACTTTCTCAACCACCTGCCCGGCGTCACGGAAGTTTATGGCCGAAACGCCGCTGAAAAGCTGGAACTTCCGGCTGACCGACTGGGCGACCTGGTCGTCATCGCAGGCCGTGACGTCGTGTTGGGCCGCGCGCCGGCATACCACGACTTGAAAGCGCTGGAAGGCGGCTTGCGCTCGCATGGCGGGCGTTACGAAGAAATGGTGCCGTTCATTCTCTCCGAAGCGCTCAAGCCCGACTACGCCGCCAAAGCCGCCGGCGACCCGCGCAATTTCGACATTTTCGACTTTACAGTGAATGGAACCCTCAGGATATGAATCTCTCCTGTTACCTCGCCGGGAAACCGATCGCGTCCAACCGGCATCTCGCGGTCAACAATCCCTACCACGGCAAGGCGGTCGGCTCGGTGACGCTCGCGGGGCGCGAACAGACCGACGCTGCAATCGTCGAGGCGTTAAACTGGCGCGAGCCTCCCACTCGCTTCCAGCGCTCCCAAATCCTCGAGAAAGCCCGCAACCTTCTGGAAACCCGAAACGAGGAGTTTGCCCGGCTCATCACCGCCGAATCCGGGCTTTGCCTGCGCGAAACGCGCTACGAAGTCGGGCGCGCGCTGGAGGTGCTGCGGTTTGCGGCGATGGAAGCATTGCGTGATGACGGGCAGATTTTTTCCTGCGACGTTTCGCCTCAGGGCAAAGCCCGCAAGATTTTTACGCTGCGCGAACCGCTCGGTTGCGCGGTCTGCATCACGCCGTTCAATCATCCGCTCAACCAGGTGGCTCACAAACTGGCCCCCGCCATCGCGGCCGGGACGCCGGTTGTTCTCAAACCGTCTGAAAAAACGCCCCTGACCGCGATCCGGTTCGCCGAACTGCTTTATGAAGCCGGCCTGCCCGGCCCGATGCTGAGTGTGTTGCTCGGCGCCACGGCCGAAGTCGCCGAACCCCTCGTCCGGGACCCGCGCGTGGATCTTGTTTCTTTCACCGGCAGTGGGGCCGTGGGCAAACGCATCGCCGCCACGGCAGGTTACAAGCGCCTGGTGCTCGAACTCGGCGGCAACGATCCGCTGATCGTTCTCGACGATGCCGACCTCGACCTCGCCGTCGCGCTCGCGGCGGAAGGCAGCTACCGCAACTCCGGCCAGCGCTGCACTGCGGTCAAGCGCATCCTGGTCCAGGAAACCATCGCCGGGGAGTTCACTCGGCGCCTGGTCGGGAAATCGGAGGAATATCCATGTGGCGACCCGATGGAGGACGCGACGCGAGTGGGCACTGTCATCGACGAACAAGCCGCCATTTACCTGGAAACTGTGGTGAAAGAGTCCGTCGCCTCCGGCGCCAGGGTGTTGATCGGCGGCGATCGCAGGGGGGCGTTGTTCCCGCCGACGGTTATCGCGAACGTTCCACGCGATTGCCGCATGGTCACCTGCGAAAGTTTTGGTCCGTTGGCGCCGATCATCACGGTGAGGGACCTTGACGATGCCATCGCGCTGGCCAACTCCACGGAATATGGGCTCAGTTCCGGCGTGGTGACCGGTTCGCTCGAGAAGGCGATCGCCTGCGTGAAACGACTGCGCTGCGGCAATGTGAATATCAACGAAGTGCCCGGCTACCGCGTTGAGAACAGCCCGTTCGGCGGCATCAAAGACAGCGGCCTGGGCATCAAGGAAGGCGTAATCGAGGCCATCAAATGTTTCAGCTTTGTGAAAACGTTTTCACTGGCGTGGTAAGACCCTACCAAAAAAAGAGCTTGTTGAATCGAGGCAACAGGACTAATAGTCGTGCAACAACCCTTGAAAGTCGCTTGTCTATGAAAACGAGGCACTCCTCCTGCAGCCGAATCGAGTTCTATGACGGATTCACCCTGATCGAATTGCTGGTTGTGATCGCGATCATCGCGATCCTTGCCGCGTTATTGTTGCCGGCCCTGGGCCGGGCCAAATTGAAGGCCACAAACATCGCCTGCCTCAATAACCAGAAACAACTTCTTCTGGGTTTTATCATGTACGCCGAGGACAACGCGGATAAGATGAT
>QHPW01000285.1:0-426 GCA_003219675.1 Verrucomicrobiota bacterium | reverse complement strand
GTCGCCGCTTCCTATCATTGCCCGGGGGACCTGCGAACCAAACGGCTGATGCCGGGAAAAGGATATGCCTACGACAGTTATTCCAAGATCGAGGGCATGAACGGTGGCGGCTGGAACATGAGCGCGCAACCGCCCTATGAAAAGCGGAGCTGGATAGACAGCCCTTCTGAAGCGATGGCCTTTATCGAAGAATCTGATCCACGGGATTACAATCTTGGCACTTGGGTGATGGACGTGAAACCGGCTCCCGGCTGGGTGGACGGGTTTGCCATCTTCCACGGTTACGTCACGACGATTTCGTTTGCCGATGGGCATGCGGAAACCCACAAATGGACGGAGCCCACTGTGATCAGGGCCGCGATCGACTTCGCCAACGGGAAGGCGGATTTCTACTGGAGCGGCGGCAACTCCAAGAACAAAGATTTT
>QHPW01000284.1:14680-17710 GCA_003219675.1 Verrucomicrobiota bacterium | reverse complement strand
TTTGTCTCCAATTTCATGACCGACCCGTCGGACGGCGTCTGGCTCGACACAGTGACAGCGGACGGAAAATTCAAGGCGACCGGTAAAGCGCACAATTGGAAGGCCAACTATCACGACGTGCGGGCGATGTTGAAGTTCATCGAGGCCTCTCGGCCAAGCGTCCCGAAGCAATAAGATAGAGTAGTGGCAACGGGCGT
Organism: Verrucomicrobiota bacterium; assembly: GCA_003219675.1. Taxonomy (GTDB): domain Bacteria; phylum Verrucomicrobiota; class Verrucomicrobiia; order Limisphaerales; family AV2; genus AV2. The sequence goes on along the minus strand of QHPW01000284.1, from coordinate 17,513 downwards.
CCCGCCCATGTGTTTCTGGTTCGCCACAGCCTCGACTTTCGCTGGCATACACGGGCGAGACGCCCGTGCCACTACTTTCTGGCTGCGGCTCCGCCGCGCTGTGTCTATTCGTGGTTCCGCTTTGCCGCCCAGATGCCGGCCAGCGCGCCGGACAAATGCCCTTCCCACGAAATCGGGCCGGCCTGCGGGAGCATACCGTAGAAAATCCCTCCGAAGCCGATGAAGGCCAGCAAGGCGACGATGGCCGAGCGCCAGCTTTTCATCAGGAACCCGGCCACAATCAGATAAGTGACCAGGCCAAAGATGATCGAGCTGGCGCCAATGTGGACCGTATCGCCGCGTCCGATCAGCCAGGTGCCCAGCCCGCTGAAGAACCAGATCGAAGAGAGCGTGAGGGACGGATAGTAGTGCCGGTCCCAGAACAGCAGCGCGAGCAGGATGAAAAGCGGCAGCGCGTTCGCGAGCAAATGGCCTGCGCTGGCGTGGAGCAACGGACTGAACACGATTCCAACCAACCCCGGAACCGTTCGCGGCACGATGCCAAATACTGCGAGGGTCGCGTGCTTTTCGTAGTGAAGGATCAAATCGAGCAATTCGACCAGAAAAAGGACGGAAACCAACAGCGCGCTCCTTTGCACCGCTTCCTTGAAGGTCTTGAAATGCGATCTGGCCATGGCTCAATTCCTCAAAAACTCCCGTTCGCCGGCGTGAGGTTCAGCTTTTGTCGTCTTTACTCGCCTTTGGTCCGGTGCTAGTCTGCGTCCCGATGCGGGTTCGACCGCTTCGGCCCATGTTCATCCTCACCCCATTATGATTGAAGTCGAGAGCTTGACCAAACTGTACGACAAGTTCCCCGCGGTCAGCGATCTCTCTTTTGCCGTGCGACCGGGCGAAGTGATGGGTCTGGTCGGGCCCAATGGCGCGGGCAAAACCACCACCCTGCGCTGCCTGTCTGGCATCATCCCCGCGACCCGCGGAACCGTGCGCATCGCCGGGGAAGACCTGACCGCCAATCCGGTTGCCGCCAAACGGCAGCTTGCCTTTTTCTCCGATGAACCGCGGTTGTTCGATTACCTTACGGTGCAACAACATCTGACGTTTACCGCGCGGATTTATCAGGTTTCCGATGATCAGGAGATCGGCCGACGCCTGCTCGAAGAACTGGAAATGGCGGACAAGAAAAATCTGCTCCCCGGCGAGTTGTCGCGCGGCATGAAACAAAAACTGGCCATTGCCTGCGGCCTGTTGCACTCGCCGAAAGTGATTTTTTTCGACGAGCCGCTCACGGGACTTGATCCCCTCGGCATCCGGCGAATGAAAGATTCGATTTTGAAACGGGCGCGAGAGGGCGCGGCCATCATCATCAGCTCGCACCTGCTGCATTTGCTGGAGGAAGTCTGCTCGCACGTGTTGATTTTGAAAAACGGCCGGAAGGTCGTTGACGGCACGATGGGCGAAATTCTGCAGAAATTCTCCCAGCAATCGGGAGGCTCCAACCTCGAGGACGTTTTCTTCCGCGCCACCGCCGAGGCCGGGGAAACCCGATGATCGGCGCGCTGATTTATCTCCAGGCGCAGTCGATAAAGAACCGGCTGCGGGTGCGGCTGCGGCGGCTGAAGAAGCCGAAGTATCTGACCGGCGCCGTCGTGGGGGCGGCCTATTTCTATTTCTTTTTCTTCCGCAACCTGTTTGCGGGAAGGCGCGGCGCGGCGGCTGCGGCCACGGACCCAACATCGCCGGACACACTGCTGATGTTCGAGCTGTTCGGGGCGCTCGGTTTGTTCGTCATGGTCCTGTCGGCCTGGATATTTCCGCACGAACGGGCGGCGCTGGCGTTCTCGGAAGCCGAGATCGCGTTTTTGTTTCCAGCGCCGGTCACGCGCCGCACACTGATTCACTTCAAGCTGCTGCGGTCGCAGATCGCGATCCTGTTCACCACCTTGTTGCTGACGCTGATCACGCGGCGCTTTGGCGGCGGCGGCACGGCCTGGATCCGCGCCGTCGGCTGGTGGCTGATTCTGTCCACGCTCAACCTGCACACGCTGGCGGCCTCGTTCGCGCGCACGCGGCTGCTGGAGCGCGGCGTTTCCAACTGACGTCGGCGAACCGTGGCGTTGTCCGCTCTGAGCGTCCTGATCGGCGCGGCCGTCCTCTGGGTCAGGCGCACCATTCCCTCGCCGGAAGCATCGGACTTCGCCAGCCTGGAGGCGATACAATATTATGTCCGGCACGCGCTGGATTCCGGTCCGGTGTTTTATGTTCTGTATCCGTTTCGGCTGGTGGTCCGGCCGTACCTGGCGCCGGACGCGCACGCGTTTCTGCTCACCTTCGGTCCGGTGCTTGCACTGATGCTGCTGCACTACGCGTGGGTCGTGAGGTCAGATGTGGCATTCGAGGAAGCATCGGTCGAGTTGTCGCGCAAACTGGCGGAAAAAATCGCCGCGGTCCGTGCCGGCGGCCATTGGCATTCGAGCGCGGGAAAGCAGAAAAAGCAACGCCCGCCGTTTGGGCTGCGGCCCGCCGGGATTCCCGCCGTGGCATTTCTTTCGAAGAACCTCATCAGCGCCGGCCAGGCATTTACGTTGCGGACCTGGCTTTTCCTGGCATTTTTCGTCCTGTGCATCGGCGGGCCTATGGGCGCCAGCCAGCGCGCGCCCGGATGGCTGCCGCCCACCATCGGAATCGTCACCGCCATCCTCGCGGGATATTCGCTGCTCCTCGGCCCCGCGATTCTGCGCCAGGACTTGCGCCAGGACCTTGTCAACGCGGACGTTTTGAAAATGTATCCGTTGCGCGGCTGGCAGGTGGTGCTCGGCGAACTGCTCGCGCCTGC
>QHPW01000284.1:488-14535 GCA_003219675.1 Verrucomicrobiota bacterium | reverse complement strand
TTTTCCCCTCCTGGGTGCAGATCGGGCGGGAGCGCGTCGGCGGAATCGAGGTCCTTGGCCAGCGCCTGATTTTCATGCTGGGATCGGTGCTGGTTTTCGCTTTCGCTCTGGTGCCGTCCGCCGCATTGTTCGGATTGGCGTTCTTCCTGGCGAAGGTCCTCGTCGGCATGATCGCGGCCGTGCCGCTGGCCGCGGTGGCGGCGGCCATCGTTCTGGCGGCGGAAGCTGCCCTGGCCATTTGGTGGATGGGCCGGTTGTTTGAACGGTTTGATTTGTCGGCCGAATCCGCGAGTTGAGATTTCGACTGCGATTGCGATAAAGATGAAACGCTCGCCCTCGCCCCGAGCCTCTCCCCAGGGAGCGGGGGAAGCTTCCTCAGCTCTGGAGCACGCTCTGCCGCCCGTCCAGGTGGTTGATCAGGTCTGGATCACAAATGACAGCCACGGGTAAGTCACGGTCAAAAGGCAAAATCATCGTCTTCGGAATCCTGTTCTGGTACCCGCTGGCCGGAGTCACTTTTCAGTTCCTGCATTACCTCCTCGGGCTGCGCCGGCTCGGCTACGACCCGTATTATGTCGAGGACTCCGGTCGTTGGATTTACGATCCCCGCCTCAACGACCTTTCGCCGGACGCCCGGGCCAACATCGAAGCGGTGCTGCCTGCGCTGAAGGCGCACGGCTTCGGCGACCGCTGGGCGTTTCGGGGAAATTATCCCGGCGGCAAATGCTACGGCATGACCGAGCCGCAGATGCTGAACCTCTACAAAGAAGCCGACGCGTTCCTGAACGTCACGGGGGCGCAGGAAATCCGCCAAGAACATCTCACCTGCCGGCGCCGCATCTACGTCGAGTCCGACCCTTTCGCCGCGCAGGTCAAAGTGGCTACCGGCGATCCGGGGATGATCGGCACGCTCGCGGCGCACGATGCGCTGTTCAGCTTCGGCGAGAATCTTGGGGCGCCGGACTGCGGTGTGCCGGTGGAAAGGTTTCGTTGGTTGCCGACACGCCAGCCGGTCGTGGTGGAACTCTGGGACAATCCTTCCGGTCCGGATTCCAGGGCCGCCTACAACACGATCGCCACCTGGCACAACTCGGGCAAAGACATCGCCTGGCGCGATGACACCTGGTATTGGACGAAGGACCGCGAGTTTAAAAAGTTCCTCGAACTGCCGCGACACCGTCCCTCCATTGCCTTTGAGCTCGCCGCCGGCGTGGACGCCGAAGTGAAGCGTTTGCTGAACGACCAGGGCTGGCGACAGGTCGACTCGATTGCGATGTCGAAGGACGTCGATTGTTACCGGAATTACCTTCAGCAGTCGCGCGGCGAATTCACTGTGGCCCGCGACCAATACGCGCGCCCGAAGACCGGCTGGTTCAGCGACCGCAGCGCCTGTTATCTGGCGGCAAGCCGGCCGGTCATCACGCAGGAGACCGGCTTCAACAAGTTCCTCCCGACCGGCAAAGGATTGTTCGGCTTCAAAACCCTGGATGATATACTGAAAGCCGTGGACGCGATTGAAAGCGATTACGAAGGCAACTGCCGCGCCGCGCGCGAAATCGCCGCCGAGTATTTCACGGCGGAGAAAGTCGTCGGCAGTTTGATGGAGAGAGCGGGACTATGAAGATCATCTTCGGAGGCACGATCGGCCGTTCCGGACTCGGCGGCCAGGCCTGGGCAACCCTGCAATATTTGCTCGGCTTTCGAGCGCTCGGCCACGAGGTTTTTTACCTCGAAGATTGCGGCGATTGTTCCTGGGTCTATGATTGGGACAAGGAAGAATGGACGTTTGACCTCGGATATCCGGCCGCTTACGTCCGCGACTGCCTGGAGCGGTTCGGTTTTCGCGGGCAATGGATCTATCGCACCAACGACGGCTCCGTCGGCGCGCCCCTGGAGGAATTCCGGGCGTTCTGCGAGGATGCCGACCTGCTCATGATGCGCGCCGTGCCGCTTTGGGTCTGGCGAACGGAATACGACCAGCCGGGGCAGCGGGTTTTCCTGGATGTGGACCCGGGCTTCACCCAGATCAGCATCGCCAACGGCGACAAGGGACTGGCCGAGGGCGTGGCCCGTTGCGAACGACGATTCACCCTGGGCCAGCGCCTCGGGGCCGCAGACTGCCCGGTTCCCACGGCCGGCGGGCCGTGGTTGAAAACGTTGCCACCGGTTTTTCTGCCCGAATGGCCGTTCGCCGAAACAGAAGCCGCGCATTTCACCTCCATCATGCGCTGGCAGGGTTTTCGCGAAGCGACTTACAACGGCGCCTCGTATGGGCAGCGCGACAAGGAATTCCCCGGCTTCCTTGATCTGCCGCGATTGACTGCGCAGAAATTTCGCATCGCGCAGTTGGGCATGGAACCGAAGCTCCTCCAAAACCACGGCTGGGAAGTCGCGCCCGGCGAAGTCATCTCGAAGACCCCGGCGAGTTATCGCCTGTTCATCCAGAATTCCCGCGCCGAAATCAGCGTGCCGAAGAACGGTTACGTCAAAACGCAGGTCGGCTGGTTCAGCGACCGCAGCGTTTGCTATCTGGCGAGCGGCCGGCCCGTGCTCATCGAGGACACCGGCTTGAGCGATTGGCTGCCGGCTGGCGGAGGGGTGGTGACGTTCCGCGATTTGAATGAAGCCGCCGCCGGCGTGACCGGAATCAACAGGGATTACCCTCGATGGCGGCGGGCGGCGCGTCAGATTGCCGAAAATATTTTCTCCACTGACCGCGTCCTTCCGGCGCTGCTCGAGGCTGCGGCAAACTGACATGCGAATCGCCCAGATTTCCACGCTTTCCGCGCCGGTCCGACGTGAAACCGGCGGCAGCGTCGAGTCGCTGATCGGCCTGCTGACGCGCGAACTGGTTCGGCTGGGGCACGAAGTGACGGTGTTTGGAACTGCCGGGTCCGAGGTGGAGGGCGAACTGGTGGCGACGCTTCCGGGACCCTACGGCGCGAAGGGCTCGCTGGACGACTGGCATCTTTGCGAGTGGGTGAACCTCTGCCGCGCGGTGGGGCAATCGGACCGCTTCGATGTGCTGCACAGCCACGCCTACCTCTGGGGCATTCTTCTGGAGCCGTTCTCGCGCGCGCCGATGGTGCACACGACACACATCGTTCCGGACGACAATTCCGCGCGCCTTTGGGAGATGGCTCCGCAGTCGAGTGTGACCGCCCTCTCGAAGCAGCAATGGAGCGCTTATCCGAAGCTGCGACCCATGGCGGTGATCCCGCATGGCGTTGAAACCGAGCAGTTCACTTTTTCCGACAAGCCGGGGGATTACGTTTGCTACCTGGGACGGTTTACCTCGGGCAAAGGACCGCTGCAAGCCATCGAGGCCGCGCGCGCTCTCGGACTGCGCCTGGTGATGGCGGGGCCGGAGAACAGCTACTTTCGCGAACGCGTGAAACCGCTGGTGGACGCGGGCACGGTCGAATATGTCGGTTACGTCGGCGGCACGGATCGGGACCGGCTGCTCGGTGGCGCGAAAGTGTTGCTCTATCCGGTTCAGTTTCCCGAAGCGTTCGGGCTGGTGCTGGTGGAAGCGATGCTTTGCGGCACGCCGGTCGCAGCGATGCGCGTGGGTGCGGTGCCCGAGATCGTGGATGACGGAATCACCGGTTACACCGCCGGGTCGAGGGAAGAATTTCTTCAGGCTGCCGCGCAATGCGTGCGGCTGGACCGGCAACGGATCCGGCGACACGCGGAACGACGTTTCGGCGCCGAGCGCATGGCCCGTGATTACGCCCGTGTTTATGAAGACGTTGTCGCCCGGAAATGACCGCATGAATGTTTTGGTCATTGCACCGCATCCGGACGATGAATCCATCGGCTGCGGCGGCACGCTTTGCCTCCACGCCCGGCGCGGCGACCCAATCACGGTGGCGTATCTGACTTCGGGCGAACTGGGCCTGAAGCACCTGGCTCGAAACAAGGCCCGGCTCACGCGCGAACGGGAAGCGGCGCGAGCCGCGAGAATTCTGGGTGTGAGCCGGCTGCTTTTCCTGCGGCTGCCGGACTGGTTCGTTGGCGAGAACGTGGACAAAGCCGCGAACAAGCTGGTCCCGTTTCTGAAAAGCGCGAAGCCGGAGCTGATTTATCTTCCCCATGTCCGGGAGTGGCATCCCGACCACAAAGCCGCTTTGCCCATCGTTCGGGCCGCGCTCGAAGCCGCCGGGATTTCCGGGCCGACGTTGCGCTCGTACGAGGTCTGGACTCCGCTGCCTGCCTACGATCACCTGGAAAACATCAGCGCGGTGATGCCGCGAAAACTCCGCGCGCTGCGCGCGCACCGTTCGCAACTGAAGGATTTCGATTACCCGCGGGCTGTGACCGGGCTCAATCAATTCCGCGGGGCACTGGCCGCAAAGTGCCGTTACGCGGAGGTCTTTCAGATGATTGATTTGAAGGCCGGAGCATGAGCCGTCCCCTTCGCATTGCGATGTTCGTTGGAAGTTTTCCGGTGATCTCGGAAACCTTCATCGTCCGGCAAATCATTGGCCTGCTCGACCTGGGCCACCACGTGGACATTTACGCGGACACGCGGACCGAACCCGCCGCGCCGGTCCATCCCGAAATCGCCCGGGAGCGGTTGCTCGAGCGGACCACGTTCATGGACCTGCCGCCGGAAACCGCGCCGTGGGAAATGCCGGTCTGGCCCGTCACGGGCCGCGCCTGGCCGCCCGGCTCGGAGACTTCCATTCACAACTCGGTGCGCGTGGCGCGCGCGATTCCGAAATTGTTGACCTGCCTGGTGAAGGCGCCGCGGCTGACGTTCCAGGTCCTCAGCCCCTCGCAGTACCGGTATCAGGCGGCGAGCTTGTCCGCTCTTTACCGGCTGGCGGCGCTTTGCGCCCGGCCGAAGCAATACGACGTGCTGCACGCGCATTTCGGCCCGGTGGGAAACAGCTTCCGTTTCGCCAAAGAACTCTGGCGCGCGCCCATGGCCGTCAGCTTTCACGGTTACGATTTCTCCACGCTGCCGCGCAAAGAGGGAAAGGACATGTATCGCAAGCTGTTCGAGACCGTGGACGCGGTCACGGTGAACAGCGAATTCACGCGCCAACAGGTCGAGAAGCTGGGTTGTCCAGCCGCGAAGCTTTACAGCCTTCCGGTCGGCCTGGACCCGGTTGAATTTCCGTTTCGGGAACGCAAGCGCGACCCGGGCCAGCCGGTCCGTATTCTGACGCTCGCCCGCCTGACCGAGATTAAAGGGCACGAATACGCCATCCGCGCCGTGGCAAAACTGCTCCAACGACATCCGGCAATTCGCTACGATATCGCCGGCGACGGTCCTCTGCGAGAGAGATTGGAGGAACTGGTGGCGCGGCTCGAACTCCAGGGCAATGTCGTCTTTCACGGCGCGCTGGACAGCGCGGCGGTGCGAACATTCATGGCCGAGGCGCACATTTTCGTGCTGGCGAGCGCGAGTGTTGAAGGCGATCAGGAAGGTCAGGGGCTGGCGTTGCAGGAAGCGCAGGCAGCGGGTTTGCCGGTGGTCGCCACGACGCATGGCGCGCTGCCGGAAGGCATGTTGCCGGACCAGTCCGGCTTTATGGTTCCCGAACGGGACGTCGAGGCTCTGGCGGAGCGGCTGAATTTTCTGGTCGAACACCCGGAAATCTGGCCTATGATGGGCAGTGCCGGACGGCGGTTTGTAGAAGCGCGTTATGACATCCGCAGGTTGAACTCTCTTCTGGAAGGGCTTTATTCCCGGATGATTGACACCTCCAGGAGACACACGACCCTGGAGCGATGCCGCTGAAACGGCCTGGACCCATGGGCGAGAAATTCAATGTTAACGAGTATTGGCTGAGGCGCGGCCGGGAGAGCCCGGGGGAAGAATCCCGCTATGCCGAATATCATCGTCTGCAGGAGGATTTTCTGTTCGAAATACTGGCCAAAGGGGAGGTCCGGATGCAGAACATTGTCGAACTGGGCTGCGGATCCGGTCGCATCACCCGATTACTGGCGGAAAATTTTCCCGGCGCGCAGATCACGGGGTTGGAACTAAGCCCCGAGCGGCTGGAGTCTGCCAAACGTCATTGCGTCGGCGCCGGCAATATCCGGTTTGAGCGACACGACTTTTACTCCGACGCGACTCTACCCGGCTCCGGATACGACGCGGGGATCGCCGTCGAGGTGTTCCTGCATCACCCCAGGACGCTGGTGCGCTCTCTGGTTGAAAGGCTCTCCGCCATTTCGCGCCACATCGTGAACATTGACTGGAGCGAGGCCTGGCCGCGGTCTATGCAGAAGCGGGACTGCACTGCGCGAGCTTCATTCTGCCGCAGAAAATTGATGGCATGCAACAGAAGCTCTTCATCGCCTCGAAGAGGATGACTGCGGAAATGGTCCGTCTGCTCGAGCTGGCGGCACAAGCGGCTGCGGCGCATGACACCGCGTTTCAAGCAGCGGCCGTCTCCAGCGCCGCGCAATGGGCCGAGCGACTGCAATTGGCGACCGCGGAAATCCAAGCCCTGGTACCTGTCGGCGGCACTTTTATTCTTGTCAATGACGACCAATGGGGCAACGAAGCCGAGTTTGCCGGCCACAAAGTCATTCCGTTCCTCGATTCCGGGGGCCGCTATTGGGGTCCGCCGGACAGCGACCGGACGGCGATTCAGGAACTGGAACGGTTGCGCCGGGCCGGGGCCGGCTTCATCATATTCGCGTGGCCGTCATTCTGGTGGCTGGACTATTATGCGGGTCTGCGAAATCACCTGCAGAAGAACTTTCCATGCCTTCTGCGGAATGAACGACTCGTTGCCTTCAGCTTGAGGGCCTGACAAAGAAATGACTGCCCGCCCGGCCGTCGAAGAAAGTCAGACGCGGTGGATCACACATGCCCAGCAGCCGCCCTAACGTCATTCCGACGGTGATTCATCTGGTCCGCCAGATCAAGCCCAGGTCGATCCTGGACGTTGGCATCGGTTTCGGCAAATGGGGCCATCTCTTCCGCGAATATACCGACATCAACGAAGCTGAGAAGGATCCGGCGCGCTACCGACGCAGGAACTGGCGGGTGCGTATCGATGGCATTGAAGGCCACGCCGCCTACCTGACACCGGCGCATCGTTATCTCTACAACGATGTTCACGTCGGTGACGCCTGCGTCCTGATCAGGAATCTTCCTCGCTACGACCTCATTTTCATGGGCGATGTCATCGAACATCTTGAAAAAGCCGCCGGTCTCAAGTTGCTGCGGGACGCAGTGAAGAAAGCCAATAAAGCCGTCGTCCTCAGCACGCCCAGGTATGAGACCGGTCAGTCGGATTTGTGCGGCAACGCGTTGGAACGGCATCGCAGCCTTTGGCTGGCGAAAGACTTCAGCCGGTTCGGCCGCGCCATCGTCAAGACGGTGGATCGCGCCACGCTGCTGGCAGTTCTTGTCAGGCCCGGGACACGGATGCCTGTTTGCGCGCCGCAGATGCCGATGAAGCAGACCGACGCGCGCCGCCTCCGGGAATGCAAAGAGGAACTCATTCGACTTGTTCCCGTCACGGAGCCATTCATTCTCGTGGACGAAGAACAACTGCGGAGCGAATTGCCGCACACTCGCGCGATTCCGTTTCTCGAACGAAACGGAGGTTACTGGGGGCCGCCCGAAGACGACGCCGCGGCCATCGACGAATTGGAGCGGTTGCGGCGGACCGGGGCCAAGTATATCACCTTTACCTGGCCCGCGTTCTGGTGGTTGGATCACTACGCGAAGTTTACCGCGTATCTCCGCAAGAATTGTCGGTGTGTCCTGAAAGACGACAAGCTTCTGGTATTCGATTTGCAGGTTGGGATGACGTCCGAGGGCTGAAGGGCTAAAAGCCCCGCGCAAAGAAACCTCCCGCTGGACCGTCAATTCCAAGTCTCGGGCCGTCATGCCTGAGTCGTCTCTAAAGCTCCCGAAACCCCGGTCTTCTGGCACTGGTATTGCTGAAGAACGCGATATGTTTCTCAAGAACGGCATTTCGGGAATCGCAGGGTTCCTCGATCTGGCAATTGTGCCGATCAAATCGGCTCTCGCGGGGGATCCCGGGTCCGGGCAAGACCCTTCGGGCGCTGTGGTGCGAAAAATCGCCTTGGTGGAGGAAGCCGACGGGGTCTCGGTGGAGAAGGTGCTGTTTAGTGGAGAAACCGATGCCGTTCAATCCAGGGCCATCGAGCTGATCAAAGCGGGCCGCAAGATGGTTCTCGAAGGCTTCCCGCTGGAGGAAATCGCGGCGTGGTGCTTCGCACACAACTACCGCTGGCGGTTCCATAATCATTTCCCCGCCAAAAACGCCTTTATCCTCGAGCCGGGAAAGAATTCCTTTTCAGACGCCAAAGAAGCTGGGGCAAAAACCTGAAGCCAGACGGACGCTCATCTCCCGCGAAGGGACCTTGCGGGTCTCAGAGCCGTTTGGCCAGCCGCTCGGCCATTCGCTGCAATGCCGGCGAACGGTCGAGCGGCTCCAACCTCACCTCCAACAAACAAAAACCGTCCGTGTACCGCTCGGCGGCGCGCAAGGCCTGATCGAGCTGTTCCTCGGTTTCGACGTCGAAGCCGCGCCCGGCGCCAAGAATTTCCGGCAGACGATGGTAATTCCAGGGCCAAAGGTCGTTGTAAGGGCCATCGTGAATGTGTCGCTCGGTCCCGTAACCGCGATTATTCAACACGATGACGATGGGATTGAGGTTGTAACGCGCCGCGGTTGCCAGCTCCATGCCGGTCATCTGAAACGCTCCGTCGCCTACCAGCACGAGCGGGCGCAATTTCGGGTTGGCCAGTTGCGCCCCAATGCCGGCGGGCACAGCGAAGCCCATCGAGGCATAGTAGGCCGGCCCCAGGAACTCGGTGCGATGACGAATGAACAGATCCGCCGCGCCAAACAACGCATCCCCAACGTCGGCCACCACGACGGTTTTCTCCGTCAGAAAGGCGTTCAACCGCTGGAACAACCGCTTCACGGTGATCCTGTCTTTGCCGTGCGCGGAACGAAATGCCGCCAGCGGCTGCGGGCGCGGAATTTTCGCCCGCTCACGCCGACGCAGAGGGGCCTTGAGCAGTCCGCGCATGAAATCCTTGAAGCGAACATTTTCAAACGTGTGATAGCGAATCGAAAGCTTCTCGCTCGTGGCGTAAATCGAGCGGGCCGGATCGAGCTGCGCCGTGTAGATGCCAAGGTTGATGTCGGTCATGAATGCGCCGAGCATGAGGACGCAATCGCTGCTTTCCACGTAGCGCCGCACGTCGTCCCGTCCCATCGCGCCCTCATAAACCCCCATGTAATACGGATGCTGCTCGCCGATCACCGACTTGCCCATGATGGTGGCCGCGACCGGTATCCCGGTCTTCCCGGCGAGCTTCAGCAAGGCGTTTTGCAAACCGAAGCGGTGTACTTCCACGTCGGCAAGGATGACCGGCTTTTTCGCCGAGTTCATCATTTCAACCGCCTCGGTGAGGGCTTCGCGAAGCGCCCGTGCGTCGCTTTTTTCATGAAACTCGCGCGGCGTGTGATGCGGAATGCCGGGCAAGGCCGCGAGGTCGCGCGGCAACTCGACGTAAACCGGCCGTTTGTAACGCAGAGCCGCGTGCAGCACCCGGTCGATCTCCTCAAACGCGGTCTGGGGATCGCTCAAAACCGTGGAGGCAATGGTGAGTTGCTCGAATACTTTTTTCTGCGTGTCGAACTCACGGACTTTGTGGTGCAATAAAGGATTCTTTTCGCGCTCCTTCATTCCCGGCGCCCCGCTGATGATGATCACCGGCGATTTTTCCGCAAACGCCCCGGCCGTGCTGTTGGCCACTTTCAGTCCGCCGACGCAATAAGTGATGCAAACCGCGCCCAGTCCCCGCACGCGCGCGTACGCGTCGGCGGCGAAGCCGGCGCCTTGCTCGTCACAGGTGTTGATGATGCGCAACGGGCTGCGCAGGAGTTGCTCGTAGAAACCCAGCACGTAGTCGCCGGGAATGCCAAAGACGTGCCGCACGCCGTGGGCGCAAAGCCGCTGAATCAAATATTCGCCGATGCTCGTGGCCTTTTTCATGCCTGCCTCGGCGGACAAGCTAACACGGCCGCGCGAGACGGTCAAAAGGGGAGGCCTCAACAAGGTCCTCGATAATCCCGGATTGCGGAAGGGAAAACCATTTACTTGGCTCCGCGTCCCGATACATTTGCGGGCCATGATTCACGTGGGCATCGGCTACGACGTGCACCGCCTGGTCGGAGGGCGCAAACTCATCCTGGGCGGAGTGGATATTCACCATCCCAAGGGCCTGGACGGACACTCGGACGCGGACGTGTTGATCCACGCCATTTGCGACGCGGTTTTCGGCGCGCTGGGCGAGGGCGACATCGGCCATTTTTTTCCGAACACCGATCCGCGCTGGAAGAACGCGCCGAGCAAGGTGTTCCTCCAGGAAGCCGCGCGGCAGGCGGCCTTTCACGAGGGGAAGATCGTCAACGTGGATGCGACCATTATTGCGCAGGCGCCGAAGCTCGCGCCACACATTCACGGGATGCAACTGAACATTTCCCAGGCGCTGGGCATCAATCCGAAGCGGGTCGGCATCAAGGCGACCACCAACGAGCAACTCGGTTTTCTCGGGCGTGAGGAAGGCATTGCGGCGATGGCGGTGGCGAGCGTCGAGCTGCCGCAATGAACCATGGGCGCCAAAGCGGAGATCAGTTGGAAAGGGCGGACCGCCGAGGGCGTCCGGTGTGAAGTTTATGCGCGTCGCGTCGGCGGCGAGTGGAGATTTTTCGCGCGCGAGAAACGTTATGATCCGTGGCGGGCGCTGGAGCGCCCGCCGCTGGAAGACTGGCTTGAATTATTGGACGCGGTACAACGGCGGATCGCCCGACGCTTGTTGCGGCCGGAAGAAGAGACGCGGGTGAAGAAAACCATTCGTGAACGGTTTCCGGAAGCCGATTTGCCATGAAATCCAGGCCGCTGGTTCTCACCACGCCCTGCAGCGAACGCAAAGGTGCGGAGTTTTCGGACCGGTCGCTGAGTCTTTCAGATCGTTATCCGCGGGCCATCGTCGCCGCGGGGGGTATCCCCTGGGTGTTGCCTTGTTTGCCCTCGGAAAACATGGTAACGGAAGCGGTGCGGCGTTGTGACGGCGTGATGCTGACCGGCGGGGACGATGTTCAGCCGAAGCTTTACGCGAATCATTTACCGCCGAAACTCAGAAGAACCGTGGGTCCGGCGGATCCGGCGCGGGATCTGTCGGAGCTGCGGTTGATTCGCGAACTGTTCCGCCAGCGCAAGCCGTTGCTGGCGATTTGCCGCGGTCAACAGATGCTGAACGTCGCGCTGGGCGGCGCTTTGATCGTGGACATTGCCAGGCAGGTGCCCGGGGCGTTGGACCACAGCCGGCTCGACCGGAAGGATAAAATCGTCCACAAAGTGGCATTGACGCCCGGTTCCATCCTGAACAAGATTACCGGCAAGCTGACACTGGGTGTAAACAGTTCGCATCACCAGGCCGTTGGACGCCTGGCCGGGCGGTTGCGGGTCACGGCAATCAGCCCGGACGGAGTTGTTGAAGGGCTGGAGTTGGCCGAACCGGCGGCGCGATTGCTCCCCTGGCTGGTGGCGGTGCAATTTCATCCCGAGCGCTTGTTTGAGAAGCATGACGTTTTTTTGGAATTGTTCCGGAGTTTCACGCTTGCGTGTAAACCCAAACGGAAGGGGTCCATATGAAAACTAAAATCATGGTGGTGGACGACGACGCGAACATGCGTGACCTGATGAACACGCTGCTCGAGTCGGAGGGTTACGAAGTCATTCCGGCCGAAAATGCGGCGGCGGCTCAGGCCGCGTTCGAAGGCCCCCAGCCGGATGCGGTGCTGCTCGACCTTCAACTGCCGGACGGACACGGCCTCGATCTGCTGCCCTCCATCAAAAAACAGTGGCCGGAAACCGAAGTGATCGTCCTCACCGGCAACGCGACCTTCGACGCCGCCGTCGAGGCCACCAAACGCGGCGCGTATCATTTCCAAAACAAGCCGGTGGATCCCAAGAACCTGATGGTGCTGGTCAAGCGCGCTCTGGAACACAAGCAATTGAGCGAGCAGGCCAGCTCGTTGCGTCAGGCGCTCTCGACCATGACCGGCGGCGCCTCGCCGATTTTCCAGAGCTCGGCAATGAAAGCGGTGGTGCGCACGGTGGAACGCGTCGCGCCGAGTGATGTTTCTCTTTTGCTGACCGGCGATAGCGGCACCGGCAAAGAGGTGATCGCCGATCTGGTCCACGCGCTCAGCCCGCGCGCCAAAGGGCCCATGATCAAGGTCAATTGCGCCGCCCTGCCGCGGGAATTGATCGAAAGCGAGTTGTTCGGCTCGGTCAAGGGCGCTTACACCGGCGCGCAGCAGGATCGCGAAGGCCTGTTCCGCCAGGCAGACGGCGGCACGCTGTTGTTGGATGAAATCTCCGAAATGCCCATCGACACCCAGAGCAAATTGTTGCGCGTGCTGCAGGAGAAGGAAATCCGGCCGGTGGGCGGGCGCACCAGTTACAAGACCGACTGCCGCGTCATCGCCGCCACCAATCGGCCGCCCGAGGACGGCGCGAGGACATTCTGCCGCTGGCCAATTCGTTCCTCAAACGCTTCGCCGCCCAGGCCAACCGCGTCATCACCGGATACACCAACGCCGCCGCGGATCTGCTGCGGAAATTCGACTGGCCGGGCAATGTCCGCCAGTTGCAAAACGAGGTGCAACGCGCGGTTTTAATGTGCGAAGGCAAACAGGTGGACGTGCAGGATTTGTCCATCAACGCCCCGAGGATTGAGACGCCCGAGGACGAAACCAACCTGACGCTGATGGAAGCCATGGAGCGCAACACCATCATCCAAATGCTCAAGGAAACCGGCGGCAACAAACTCGAAACCGCCAAACGGCTCGGCATCGGCCGCCAGACCCTCTACAACAAAATCAAGGCTTACGGGATCGAAACGTGACGAGTTGGATCGTTCGCTGCTTTTCGTGAACCGTCCCTTCGTCCTCGTCCTCGACTGGCCGACTCGGTTTCGAGGACGAGGACGACGACGAGGACGATCCAGTTCATGGTCCCAATGCACGCGCGAAGCGAAAGGGGGCTTCCCATGAACCTGACTTTGGTAGGGACATCGCGCTGCGATGTCCCCGCCTGCGAAGCAGCGGGGCGGCATCATTGCGCCGCTGAGCGCGGCGCGGACGGCGCAGCGCGCCGTCCCTACCAGGTTCAGGGTTCAAAGCGCGAAAATTTCGTGGAATTCTACCCATGAACCGGGCAGGCTGCGGGTCGCAGACCCGCGGTCCGGACCGCGCCTCTGTGAGGCGCAGCGGTTTATGGTCTCAATGCGCGATTCGAGTATCGTGGAGGCTTTCCATGAACCGCCCCTCTCCCGACCTTCGGCCACCCTCTCCCCGCCTTGCGGGGAGAGGGCAGGGAGAGGGGTGCCGATCTGGTTCATGGCTTCGATTCACGTCCGGATTTTGGAGGTGTTCGCTACCCATGAACTGGGTGGGGCGAGACTCCGTCGAGCCCTGATTGCTTCAGGCAGTTAAATAGCGAGCGATCCCTTCCCGAAACGAAGTCGGCTTAAGGCCGAACAGTTCCATCGCCGGTTTCGGATCGCCCACGTTGTCCTCCTGCAGCATGATCAGTTGATCGCGGTTGAGGGGCGGCGCGCGGCCGAGCAGTCTTGGAAAAACAAATTCCAGAAATGCCGCCTGGCAACGCGCGAGCGGCCAGGGCACGTGCAGTTTCATGCGCTTTCGCCCTCTCACCTCCAGAATCAAGTCGAGGAGTTCTTCGAGTGTGAACACCTCGTTGCCGCAAAGGTCGAACGTCCGGCCGGCCGAGCGCGGCTCTTGCAGCGCCCGGACGAAGCACGCCGCCACCTCTTCCACCGCGACGGGCTGGAGCCTGGATTTACCCGAACCCATCACTGGCAGCACCGGTGAGAACTTCGCAATCCGCGCGAACAGATTTACAAAGCCGTCGTTCGGCCCGTAGATAATCGAAGGCCGAAACATCGTCCACGCCAGCCCGCTCCGGCGAACCATTTCCTCCGCCGCCCATTTTGACCGGT
>QHPW01000284.1:0-410 GCA_003219675.1 Verrucomicrobiota bacterium | reverse complement strand
GAACGTTTTCAAACGTGTTCTCGGCGCGTTCACTGATGATGCCGACCAGATGGATGACCGCGGCGATGTCCCTCAAGCCGCCGTCGAGCGAGGAAGCGTCGAGAATATCGCCTGGGTGAATCTCCGAGCCATACCGGCTGGCGATTTCCGCAGCGCGCGGCGATTTCGAGCCCCGCGCCAGAAGGCGGACGGAATGACCCTGCTTGCGCAGTTGCTGAAGAATCTCCTGTCCGACAAAGCCCGTCGCGCCTGTGACGAAGACTTTCACGGCTGCATCTTCGCGCTTTCGCGGCCTTGCGTGAACCCCATTCTCAGTAATCCACCCGGACGCGATAAAACCGGCGCGCGCTTCCGGTGTCCGCATCGGTGACCTTCAGCGGCCCGCCGGTCCCGTTCGTGCCGACGAGCAG
>QHPW01000281.1 GCA_003219675.1 Verrucomicrobiota bacterium | reverse complement strand
TGGTGCCGCCGGCCAGGGTCCTGGTGAGATCCTCGTATAGTCCCGGCGTCCAGATGGGTTGGGTAATCCGCAGACGCCTTTCTATCGCTCCTCTCTTTCCGAAAACGATCTTCACGTCGTAGGACGGCATTCTGAACTGCGAATCGCTTCGTTCTTCGGCCGTGACTGAGAATTCAGCGGGAGGCTGGTTGCTTTTGGCGTAAGATGCCATCTCCGCCAAATCCGTTAAAACCGTTTCGACAATGAATTGGGCCTCGTCCTGAAAGTGAGTCTTGAAATAGTTGCCTCGCGGGGTCACGTGCGTGCCCTGCGGTTGACGGTTGCAGCCACTAAGAAAAGCCGCCAGAAGCAACAAGGGGATTCCGTTTCTCAACTGTGGGCCCATGTAAGCCAGCATAAGCAACCAGCGCGCCCCCTTGCAATGGTTCTATTCGGCGTCCACGCGTTCGATAAACCTACCTGAAAACCGAAAACCGTTTACTACTCGGAGTCGGTTCAAAACGGCCGAGTCAGGCGGGCCTTGCGTGTGCAGGCAGTGGATTGCTTGAAGGGCTCGCGCCAGTTGATGACTTGCATGAGCGTCGACTTTGCTCTGCATCTTGCGGCCTTCGGAGCTTACCGTGACACAACACTTCCTCTGAACGACCTCTGTCGATGATAAGTAACATCGCAGCGATATCGGAGAGAAAGACAAGTTCGAACCAACTGCGCCGGTAATCGCTTTAATTCTTCCCTCGGAGATCAGTCCATGGTCCACTTCCATCCAAAGTCACCGATGCATCACACCAGGACAAAGTCCAGAACCGCCAAGACGCTCTCGAATCTACCGAAGAGAATAACCCTCCTGTTGTCTGAAGACCGAATTTTGGTCCGGCAGGGAGTGCGAGCTTTGCTGGAACACGAGCCGGATTTCCAAATCGTAGGAGAGACCGGGGACGGGTTGGAAACGATTGAATTGGTTCAGCGTGTCAAACCCAATGTGCTGGTCCTGGATTTGATGTTGCCGGGCTTGAACGGCTTGGAGGTCACCCGCCAGGTTCGCGAACAGTCTCCTCAAACGCAGATTGTCATACTGACGTTGCACGCGCAACCGGTTTACGTGTTTGAGGCCTTCAGAAATGGCGCTTCGGGTTACGTGCTCAAAGATTCCTCGTCCGAGGAGTTGGTCGCAGCCATCCGGGAGGTCCACGCTGGCAGGCGGCATCTCTGCAATTCTCTTTCGCGCCTCACAATTGATGATTATTTGCGGACGGCTGATGGGCATAGTTTTGACAAATATGAATCACTCACGGCCCGGCAGCGCGAGGTGATGGAATTGGTGGCAGAGGGCAAGAGCAGCCGGGAGATTGCCGGTGTACTGGGCCTGAGTCGCCGCACCGTGGAGACCCACCGGGCGGCGATCATGAAAACGCTGGGAATCCGACGACAGACCGAGTTGGTCCGCTATGCCTTGATGCGGCTTCCTTTAGCCTGGAATGCAGAATTTGCAAGGTTGACGCAGACTCCCTGTGCCGAATCTCTGAAGCCGACCGCACGGCCACTGCAGTGATTCTCTGCTGTCGTGTCGCCTTGCGACTACATTGTCTCCAACGATTAGGCTTGTCGCGCCTGTCAACGAGGAAGAACTTGGCCAAATGGACGATCTGTCGAGTTCCACCATCCTGTTGGTAGAGGACAGTGAAGCAGACATTGTATTGCTTAAACGCGCGCTCCGCAACGCTCGCATTGCTAATCCCCTGATGGTGGTTAGGGATGGGGAGGAAGCCATTAATTATTTCTCCGCTGCCGGTGTCTATGGCGACCGCGAGCGCTGGCCGATTCCATCTTTGGTGTTGCTCGATCTGCGATTGCCAAAAGTTTCCGGCTTCGAAGTATTGGAATGGATTCGCAGCCGACCCGATTTAAATGAGGTCACGGTCGTTGTCTTGACGGGCTCGGAAAATGTCCCAGACGTGAGCAAGGCCCACGAGTTGGGCGCCGATTCGTATTTAGTAAAACCCGGCGAGTTCCGGGAATTAGTGGCAATGGTGGAACGGATCCACGGTCATTGGCTGATGCTTCTCACTACACCGAACCAGCCGACCTAGAGGGGTCGCAGCCTTCTTACACAAAGTAAGCTCCACGCCGACACATTGAACGGGGCTGCAGCACTTCTTTGGGTTATCATTTTGGAAGTCGAGCTAAACAAGCAAACAAGCGACTATTAAGGCGCTTGTTTGCCGTCCAGACAATTGCGGACGGCTTTCGCAAGGGTGTGCGGATCGTATGGCTTTTGCAGAAAATTGGTGCCCTCACGGAAAACAAAAGCGGTCTCCCTCATCTCCGGGCTGTAGCCGCTGGTGTAGATCACCTTGAGGCCTGATTCGTGCGTCGCCATTTTCTTTGCCAACTCTCTTCCCGTCAGACCATCCGGCATCACCAGGTCGGTCAGCAACAAGTCCACTTTTCTTCCGTGCCGCTCCCACACCTCAATCGCTTCCACACCCGACGCGGCTTCCAAGACTTCATAGCCCAGATTTCGCAACATGCGCGCCGCCAGACGGCGAAGCGCCGGCTCGTCTTCCGCAACCAGAATCGTCTCACCGCGTCCTCGGGGCGCAGCCGAAGAAATCGACTCTACAGCTGGTGCGGCACTCTTGGCGCTTGCCGGCAAAAACACGTTAAACGTTGTCCCCTGTCCGACCTGGCTTTCCACTTCGAGCCACCCTTGATGCTGCTTCACGATTCCGTAAACCGTGGCCAGCCCCAGCCCGGTTCCTCTGCCGGCTTCCTTCGTCGTGAAGAAGGGTTCAAAAATGCGTGGGAGTACTTCTGGCGCAATGCCGCAGCCGGTATCCTGGACGCTCAGGCAGACGAATTGACCGGCGCGGGCCTCCGGATTGCGTTTCACGTATGTCTCATCAAAGGTCCTTGCCGCAGTGTTAATGATGAGTTGTCCGCCTTGCGGCATGGCATCACGCGCGTTCACCGCGAGGTTCAGAAGCACCTGTTCCATCATACCGACGTCACCATTCACAGCGGGCAGATTCGGGTCCGGTATGAACTGCAAGGCAACATCTGCGCCGAGCTAACGTTCCAGCATCCTGGTCATGTCTTTGATTACTCCGTTCAGGTCCATGTCCTGCGGCTGCATCTCCTGTTTCCGGCTGAACGCGAGCAACTGGCGGGTCAAATTGGCGGCGCGTTTCGCGGCAGCGGCAACCTGCTTAAGCGATTCCTCGGCATCGTTGCCTGCGACCATGCCACCGAGGACCATGTCTGTATGCCCCTGAATAACCGCGAGGATGTTGTTGAAGTCGTGGGCCACGCCCGCAGCCAGTTGGCCGATTGATTCCATTTTCTGGAACTGGCGAAGCTGTTCCGCCAATCGTCTCCGTTCAGTTATGTCAGTTGCGATCCCACACAACGCATAAATCTTTCCGTTCGCGTCGCGCAAAGGAAACTTTGAAACAATGCTGGTATGGCGGCCATCCGCGTGAAGCGCGGCTTCCTCGAACTCCATTGGAATCCCCGCTTGCAGGACAAGGGCGTCATTCGCCCGAAAGGCCGCGGCCTGCTCACGGGGGAAGACTTCATCGTCCGTTTTGCCGACGATTTGGCTGCGATTGATCCGAAAAACTTTTTCAAACTGGCGGTTGATCTCGACATACCTTCCTTCGGTGTCCTTCATGAAGACTACATTCGGACTGTTGTCCAGCATGGCCTGGAGCCGCGCTTCCGTGGCGTGCAGCGTTTCCTCAGCCTGCCTGCGTTCGGTGATGTCGCGGATGAATCCGGTGAAGAGCGGCAAACCCTCGGTCGGCACCTGCGTGATGCTCAGTTCCACGGGAAATTCCGTGCCATCGGCTCGCAAGGCGGACATTTCCATCCGCTTCCCAAGGATGGAGCTCTGCCCCGTGGAAAGATAACGCGCCAGCCCTTGGCGATGCCGCTCCCGCAAGGCGGGTGGAATGACCAACGCAGCCAGTTCTTTGCCGATCACTTCGCCACGCCGGTAGCCAAAGGTTTTCTCGGCCGCCGGGTTCCATTCAAACACTTTGCCCTCGTGATCAATCGTCACGATGCAATCCAGCGCTGAATCGAGCATCGCGCTTTTGCGCGCCTGACTTTCCCTCTGGGCGGCTTCGGCCTGTTGACGCTCCCGACGTTCCTGGCCCGCGCGCAGCTCGCGCTCCACCACCGGGATCAGGCGCGCCAGGTTGTCTTTCCGGACATAATCCACTGCTCCAGCTTGCATTGCCGAAACCGCTTCTTCTTCACTTATAGCTCCA
>QHPW01000283.1 GCA_003219675.1 Verrucomicrobiota bacterium | reverse complement strand
CACCGTTTCATAATGTTCGATCCGTTTCCCTTGTTTGAGCTTTTCAAGAATCCCCGTTTCCTCGTCGCAAAGCTCCGGAGGAATCAACAAGCTAATGGGACGGCCTACGATCTCCTGGGCCCGGTAGCCGAAAATCCTCTGTGCACCCGCGTTCCAGGTCACGATGGTGCCGTCGTATGTCTTGCTGATAATCGCGTCCTCTGCATGCTCGACAATCGCCGCCAGTTGATCGCGCGCTTCTTCCGTCCGTTTGCGATCGGTGATGTCCCTGACATAACCCGTGAAGGCCGGCGGCCCGTCGCACTGAACGCGCGTGATGGCCAATTCGATGGGAAATTCGCGCCCATCGGCGCGGATCGCTGTCATTTCAATGCGCTTGCCCAGCGCAGGGCCCTGCCCGGTAGCCAAAAAATGCGCCAGACCGCGACGATGTTTCTCCCGCAACGCCGGCGGGATGATCAGCGCGGCCATTTCGCGGCCCAGCACGTCGGCGCGGCGATAGCCGAAGGTCTGTTCCGCCGCGGGATTCCACTCGATCACTTTGCCTTCGTGGTCCATCCCGATGATACAGTCAATCGCCGATTCCAGAATGGCACCCTTGAGCCCTTCACTTTCTCTCAACAATTGTTCGGCCCGCGTGCGACCGGTGACGCCACGCGCAATCCTTGCAGCACCGACCATCCGCCCGGAGTCGTCTTTGACCGGCGATACGGTCAGGGAGACATCGACTCTGGAGCCATCTTTCCGCAGCCGGACCGCGCGAGTGCGCCGGACCTTCTTCCCTCGTTTCAGTGTTTCCAGGATATCCTTTTCCTCGTCCAAAAACTCCGGAGGGACCAACACGGTAATCGGGCGTCCTACGATCTCTTCGGCGCAATAGCCAAAGATTCTCTGTGCGGCAGTATTCCAGCTCAGAATGGTGCCATCCAACGCATTGCCGATAATCGCGTCCTCGGAAGACTCGACAATAGCGGCCAGTTGGTTGCGTGCTTCTTCTGCCAGTTTGCGCTCGGCGTCCGCGAATCCTGATTGTCCATCGAACTTTTCCATCACGTTGAACCGTTCGAATGTCGCCCTGCGGTCTCTCAGTTGTTTGGTCTGCGATTTTATCGCGGCGGGTTACAACATTGCAAAAGCTTATCCGTGAAACCGATGGATGTCAAAAAACGATTCGAGACATCATGGCTCCACAGCCGCGGCCGGTGGCCGGGCATGCTTTGCAAAACATACAAGCTGCGCTGCCTGCCGGGCGCGACCGATTTGGCTTGTTTACCCGGGCGCTAATCCTCATCATGTCCGCCGTCAGTTCGGCACAACATCATGGCGGTGTCCTGATTTGCTCGTAGCGGCGATCTGTGGCCGCCGAAAACGGCGCTCGTCGAGCGCCAATACAATTTCGATTGTGAAATCAGGACACCGCCCAAAATCTGAGTTGTCTAAAAGAAATCTTATGTCCACCCGGACAGATACGACCGGTCTGAAAACGCCGCTCAACAATCTTGAGGAGTGGGAGGACTTTTTGAAACAGCGCTATCCTCATCCTGCGGCGGGCGCCCCGTTCCAGGCCACCAACCCCAATAAGAAGCAGGAAGAGTTTCGCAACTACGAAGCCACCGCGCGCCCAACCGTGCGGGAATTCTACCGCCTGAACCATCGTTATCAGACCTTTGATTTCGTCCAGTCGAAAAAGCGCGAGTTTCTGTCGCTGGACCGGCGGAAGATGGGCATTTGGGAGGCGATGGAATTCCTGAACTCGCTGGTGGACGATAGTGATCCCGACACCGACCTTTCACAACTCGAACATTTACTGCAGACCGGCGAACAAATCCGCCGCGACGGCCATCCTCGCTGGTTCATCCTTGCGGGATTGATTCATGACCTGGGCAAAATTCTCTGCCTGTTCGGAGAACCGCATCGCCGCCAATCCTGACAGCCTCGAGCCCAGGTATCAGACACGGTCCGGCGTTTACCGGGAGGGCGGCGGTCTTGGCAGTGTTCACCTCTCCTGGGGACACGACGAGTATTTGTATCATGTGGTCAAGGATTATTTGCCGGAGGAAGCGCTCTATATGATTCGTTACCATTCCTTTTATCCGGCTCATCGGGAGGGGGCATACGCTTACCTGATGAACGCCCGCGACATGGCCATGTTTGAATGGGTCCGCGCCTTCAACCCGTATGACCTTTACACCAAAAGCCACGAACGGCCTCAGGTGAACCAACTGCGCCCGTTCTACGAAGAGTTAATTGCCGAGTATTTTCCCGGACAACTGCGCTGGTAGATTTCAGAATTCAAACTGGACCCGCAGCGAACTCACCTCACGGAGATTTGGCTTTCCACCCCCCCAACCTCTCTGTTAACAATGCCCGCTGTGAAAAGGACGAATACTTCTTTTATCCCGCAGCTCATGGTCTTGATTCTCTGCCTCGTCGCGTGGTTCGTTTCTGCCGCCGGCGCCGACGATGCAAAGACCGACACGGCCCCGGCGCGGCCCGCCGGAAAGGCGGCGACAGAATCCGGGAAGGAAGGGGCGGAGCCGAAGAAGGAAGCCGCCGAACCTGCCAAGGAAGATCCGAAGGCCAGGCTTCTGGCAATGTTCAAGAAAGAGGAATCGATCACCAACACTCTGGGCATGGTCATGGTCTGGGTGCCCAAAGGCCATCGCGTTGGCCGCTATGAGGTGACCCAGCGCGAATTTGAACAGATCATGAAGACGAACCCCAGCAAGTTCAAAGGCGATTACCTCCCGGTGGAGAGCGTTACCTGGGAGGAAGCGGCGGAATTTTGCAAAAAGCTCACCGGAAAAGAGCAGGCCGAAGGAAAGTTACCCAAGACCTTCTCCTATGCGTTGCCGACCGAAGGACAATGGGAATACTTCGTCGACGAAGCCACGCTGAAGGACGCAATCACCAGCCGTTTAGGGGACCGCAGAAACACGGAGAACGTTGGCGGCCTGGGCCCGAACAAGTTCGGCCTGTATGACGTACGCGGCAACGTTTGGGAATGGTGTTCCAGCCCGGTCGCACGCGGTGGCTCCTGGCGAACATTCGAAGACTGGCTCGCCGTTTCATTCCGCTATGCGGCTGCACCCGGCACACGCTATGACGATATTGGATTTCGCTGCCTGTTGATCGAGCAATAGCAGGGCGACGTCGCGTTCATTTGGGTTGCCTTTGAAAAGAAATGGTGCGCGCTGCAGGGTTCGAACCTGCGACCCCTTCCGTGTGAAGGAAGTGCTCTACCGCTGAGCTAAGCGCGCAACTTCGGGCAAAAGACCTGCGTTGGTTTTCCAAGTCTTCCTCTAAAAGTGGCGCGTTGGAAGTTGCGCTTTTCATCATCTGCTTGCAAGCCGAAATCCGGTGCGAGATCACCCGCCTGTTGGGCGCTCAAGGCGTGTCACCTGGACCGAACATTACAAAGATTTAATGCAACAATTCATCGCTCCCTGTGTCGTTAATTGGCGTAGAGACCATGAGTGCAGCAATTCTAAATCTTCGGTGGGACGATCTGGTGAATGGACAGGTCCCTGCGGTCGCCTCCAAAAACCCTGGGTTATTCTGCCGCATCCGCGTGCAAGCGCAGGCGCACCGTTGTCCTTATTGCGATTCGATTGTTTACAGCCGCCGTCACAGCCGATGTGGCGTCTGCGCACAGGTGTTGCCGGAGGAATGCCTGTTCACCGTGAGCGAAGCAGAGAAGGTGGAAAAGCTCGTGAAGACCGAGCTCCAGCGTCACCGAGCGTGGCTGAAAAAAAAGGAAAAGGTTTAACGCGGGGCGTCAGGGCACGGGTCCCTCTTTTGCCCTCGTGATTCATGTCTCACGTCGGGGGTCTCCGGGGCTCGTCAGCACGAATCCAACAAGCGTAGTTGCCGCTCGACCGAATCTTTGCTATCTTGGCGTCCGAGTGAGCTCAGAAAGCATCTTCCCGGTCGCGTTGTTGGGCGTTTTGCTGCCGGCTTTCGCGTACGCCCAGCCAACGCAGTTGATGATCGAACGCAACTCCGGTCCTGCCAGGCTCGGCATCATCGGCGAGGTCGGCCTTGACTACACCCTGGAGGCTTCCACCGGCGACATCAGCTCCAATACCTGGCAGCCACTGGTCACGGCCAGGTTAACCGACTCTCCTTTGATGTGGTTTGACTCGGCCTCGGCGCATCTGCCACAGCGCTTCTACCGCGCGGTGAAACTGACGGAGCCTGCGTCTCCGGTTGTCGCGCGCGATTTTCGTTTGATCGATCACCTGGGCCGCTCGCGCCACCTTGACTATCACCTTTCAGACACCCGGATCCGTTCCATTGTCCTGGTCTTCACCGGCAACGAGTGCGGTAAAGTGCGTGAAATGATCCCCGCCATTAAATCGTTGCGCGACCTGTTCGCTTCGCAAGGCGTCCTGTTCTGGATGATCGATTCCGACGCGGCGGACGACCGCTCCAACATTGTGGCCGGAGCCGCCGCGCAGGGGATTGACCTGCCCGTGCTTCACGACGCCGCACAACTGGTCGCCCGCGAGTACGGCGCCGGCGATGCGCCCGAGGCTTTTGTTCTGAAGAGAGTTTCCGACCCCTGGGCAACCAACTGGGCCGTGATTGATCGCGGCGCGATTGATGACCGAATGGGTCCCTCGGCGACAAACACCACTCAGTATTACCTCTCGGACGCGCTCACGGCTCTGCTCGCCAATCAGCCCGTGGCCGTCAGCCGCACCAGAGCCGAGGGCTGCGCAATCACCTTCAATCCGGCACTAATGATTTCGTATTCCACAAACGTCGCCCCGCTGCTCCAGGCCAAGTGCGTCCAGTGCCATAGTCCGGGCAACATCGCCCCGTGGGCGATGACGAACTATGACATGGTTCAAAGCTACGCCGGATTGATCAAGGACAATGTCCTCAATGGCGAAATGCCGCCCTGGCACGCCGATCCCTTCTACAGCTCCTTCGCCAATGACTTTTCGTTGACGCCGCGAGAGGCCGCCATGCTGGTGCAATGGATCAACGACGGCGCGCCCCGCGGTGGCGGACCGGACCCGCTCGCCGTCACGCCGCCACCCCCGACGAACTATCCGTTCGCATGGCCAGCCTCCCTGGGGCAACCGGATTTGGTTCTCTCCATCCTGCAGCAGAACATCCCCGCCACAGGCGTCGTGGGCTATCGATACCTCAACGTGACCACGACTTTCCCGACGGACACCTGGATTCGCGCGGCGGTCATACGTCCGGGAAACCGAAAAGTGGTGCATCATAGCCTGGTCTTTTTTGGATCAGACGCCATTTTAAGAGGGCTGTCGGGTTTTTTTGCCGGTTGTGTTCCGGGTTACGATCCGGTGGCATTCCCCGAAGGCACGGCAAAGTTTTTACCCAAAGGCACGGTGCTGCAATTTCAGATGCATTACATCACAACGGGCCAGGCAGAGACCGACCAGACTGAAATCGGCCTCTATGTTTCGCCCGCTCCGCCGACGTACGCGCTCCAAACCAAATCCGCCCCGAACACGGTTTTCAGCATTCCGCCAGGTTCGCCCGAAACCGTGGCCACGGCAAGCTACACCTTCAATACCAACGTCCGACTGTACGAAATGTCCCCGCACATGCACCTGCGCGGTGCATGGTTCGGGTACGAAGCGGTTTATCCGGACAGCACGCGCGAAGTTCTGTTGTCAGTGCCCCACTACGAGTTCCACTGGCAAACGCTTTACCGGTTGGCGCAACCATCGAAAATCCCGATCCCGCGACCGCCGTCAGTTTCGGGGAACAAACCTTCAACGAAATGTTCATCGGCTATTTCAATTATGCCGAAGTGCCGTAGCTGCGACTCCTGCCGTTCCGCTCGCATGATCTTCCGGCTTTCCAGCCTATGACACTTCCGGGTTACCTGCGCGCGCAGCCCGGCGGCGTGTTGCTTTCGATCAAGGTCCAACCCCGCGCCGCGGTGAATGAAGTCGGCGCACCGCTCGGCGATGAGCTGCGCGTCAAGGTGACTGCGCCACCCGCGGACAACGCGGCCAACGAAGCTCTGCTGCGCCTGCTCGCCGAACAACTCGACTGCCCGCGGCGGCAGGTGGAGCTCGTGCGCGGCCAAACCTCCCGCCACAAAGTCGTCAAACTGCGCGGCATCGCGGTCGGGACGGTCCTAACCAGATTGGCGCCGGAAACTCTCTGAATGATCCGTTCCGTTCGCCATTTATGAGACGAGTTGTAGTGTCAGATACTGACTCAGCGCCCTGCTATGAGAATTCCTTCAAAACCTCTGCTGGAGCACATAACCAAGGAGCTGGACAGGTTGGCCGACAAATTCCCAAACCTTGCGAACGCACTTCAGTCACTAAAGCAACGTGCCACGTCGAGATTTCAAGACGAAAGCATAGATTTCAATTCGGTTAAGGACGCCCTGGATGCGATCGTCAAAGATGCGGACGAACTGGATACTGACGGTTATCTGTACGCCATTGGTCAACAGTTGACGAACCAACTTGATCCTCTATCGCGGAGCCTTTTGTCCGGAGACGTTCCCGTCCTGCCGGAGCTTGCGGTTCGTCTGAGTCACAGCGAAGAGGAGGCCGCCAGCCAAGTTGAAGCGGGCCATTCCGCTCCCGGCAGCAGGACGAGACTCGGCGGCAAGCCGCAATGGATTCAGTCGGACGCGACGCCGGTATGCTCTGCGTGTCAAAAAACCATGACCTTTGTTGCGCAGATTGACAGCTTATCCGCTGAGGACTCGGATTTAGGCCGTATTCTGGAAGCACGAGGCAGTTACATGTTCGGCGACGTGGGAATGATCTATGTGTTTTGGTGCTCCCAGTGCCTGGGGACGCAGGCGGTATTCCAGTGTGAATGACGCCATAAGGACGTCTGGCGACTTAGGACCCCTTGTCGCAGAGCAGGCACTCGATGCTGCGTCGTCCGAGGATTTCATGGATCCAGCGCCAGGCGAGCGTTTTCATTTTTCCTTTGGCTGCCTGGATCGGCCTTGCTTAACTCCGCGCGGTGTTTTCCGTGAAGTCATTCATCGACAGCTTTGGTCTATTCAGCCCGTGGCTGCTGCTGGCCCTGTTTATTGCTTCGTCGTTCCTGCTGATCTGGCGTCTGGAACACATGACCGAAACCGGCGTGGAAGGCACCGTGCTCGGCACGCTGGTCATGCCCTACTGCTCCGGCATTGGCAATCTGATCTTTGTGTTTGTGGTTTACACCGGCGGCCATCCGGCCGCAGAAGTGATGACCAATTGCCTGGTCAACAACGTCACCAATATGACTCTGATGATCGGTCTGCCGGCCATTTTCTGGGGCATGCGGATCATTCCCAGGCGCGACGCCAAAGCAAAAACGAAAAAGAAGAACAAAAAAAATGCGCAGGAACACCGCATCAACCGGCTGTCGCTGCTGCTGACGCTGACGGCGGTGCTGTTCTTCACCGGGGCAGTCTGGGCGTTGGCACGCGATGGGAAGCTCACCCGGAGCGACGGACTGGTGTTGGTCGGACTGTTTCTTTTCTGGCAGTGCTTTCACGTTTTCGAGGTCTTGAAGACCAATGTCCGGCAGAACAAATCATTCAGCGTCCTGCTGGCCGTGGATCTTGTTTTGTTGCTCATCGGCGCCTACGGCACCTACATCAGCATCGAGGGATTGGTCACCTGGATTTCCAAGATTCACAGCGGCTTCATCAGCGCAAGATATCTCGGGTGGCTCAGCGGCTGGCTGATGGTCCTGCCGAACGGACTGCTGGCGCTCTACTATGGCTGGAAAGGACGTCCTGAAATCGTTTACACGTCGCAAGTGGGCGACGGGCACGTTTGCATCCCTCTGTGCGTCGGTGACCGTACCGCCGGTTTTCCCGGCCGGGGTGCTGATGCTGATCGTCGCGACTTTGATTCACTTTCTGTTCGTCGCGCTCTTCGGCAAACTCCCCCGATTCATGGGCTGGATATTGACGGCGGCGTACGGCGTTTTCCTTTACGATGGACTGCTCAGATAGCGGGGTGAAACCAGTTGACCCTGGCGTCCGGCAAATGCAATGGCGCCCCGACCCTCATCGCTTCTCCCCTCCCAAACGCAAGAGCCGAGGACGGCCGAAAGGCGGGGTGAGGGGAAAAACCAAAGGCA
>QHPW01000282.1:4185-5385 GCA_003219675.1 Verrucomicrobiota bacterium | reverse complement strand
GTGCGCCGCCACGCGATGCGCAAGCGGGCTTACCTGATGGGTCGCGAGATGACCTGGAGCCAGGTCGCACACCTGTATGTGGCGTCGTTCCACAAAGCGCGCCAGTCCCGCATCGGCCGCGGGATGAAACGCTATTCCATCAGGAACCTGGAACAGGACTGGCTCACGCTGCCCGCGGTGCGGCTCGACCATTTCAAGCGGCTGTCCGACCGCACCGGCATCCTGCAGCACGCGACGTTTTCACTGCCGAATTTTAGTGAAGGCTACTGCACCGACGATAACGCGCGCGCGCTGTTGTTGACGGTGTTGTTGGAGGAAACCGGCGACGACACGCCGGAACTTCAAGGGCTGGCTTCGGCATACGCGGCGTTCGTCAATTACGCGTTTGATCCGGACCAAAAGCAGTTCCGCAACTTCATGAGTTTTGACCGGCGCTGGCTGGAAAAGACCGGCTCGGACGACGCGCAGGGCCGCGCGCTTTGGGCGCTGGGCGCGTGTGTGGGGCGCTCGCGCCGCCGCAGTCTGCAAATGTGGGCCGCTCAGCTCTTCGACCGCGCTCTGCCTGCATCAGCGAATATTTCAAATGCCTGAGCGGCGACCGTCACGTGGACCAGTTGCGCGGATTGCTCACCCAACGGCTGCTGGACGCCTTCCGCGAGAAAGCCAGCGATGAGTGGCCATGGTTTGAACCGGCGCTGACCTACACGAACGCGACATTGCCGCACGCCTTGCTGGTCAGCGGCCGACTGGCCAACCACCAGGAAGCGATCGAGGTCGGACTCCGCAGTCTTCGCTGGTTGATGGAAGTCCAGACGGCGGAGCCGGGCCACTTTCGCCCGATCGGGTCCAATGGGTTTTATCCCAGGGCCGGGCATCGCGCGCGATTCGATCAGCAGCCGATTGAAGCCGGCGCCACGGTTTCGGCGTGTTTGCAGGCGTTCGCTTGCGCGCAGGACGAATTCTGGTTGAACGAGGCGCGCCGGGCCTTCGAATGGTTTCTCGGCCGCAACGATCTCGGACAGCCGCTCTACGACGCCGCCACCGGCGGGTGTTATGACGCGTTGCATGTGGACCGCGTGAACCAGAACCAGGGCGCCGAATCCACCCTCGCGTTTCTGCTCGCCTTGCAGGAAATGCGGCTGGCCGAAAGCGTGATGGATTCTTACGGGCGCCCCGCCGAGGCGGAGCAGCCGGCGGCGA
>QHPW01000282.1:0-4170 GCA_003219675.1 Verrucomicrobiota bacterium | reverse complement strand
GCCCCGGGCTTTCGCGTGCGCGGCGTCTTCAATCCCGCGGCCACTCGTTTCGGCGAGGAGATTCTGCTGCTGCTGCGCGTGGCCGAGGACTGTGAAGCGGGCGCCAATGAGGTGGCGGTTCCAATCGCCCGGTTTGAAAATGGCGTTGGCCGGCCGGACATCCTGCGTCTGTCCCGCCGCGACCCGGAGGTCGATCTCAGCGACAGCCGTTACGTGGTCTATCGAGGCCGGACCCATCTTTCGACACTCAGCCATTTGCGTCTGGCTCGAAGCCGTGACGGCGCCCGTTTCACGGTGGACGAACGACCGTTCATTTTTCCGTCCGATTCGACCGAGAGTTTCGGCGCTGAAGACGCGCGCATCACTCAAATCGACGGCGTCTTCTATATCAACTACACCTGTGTTTCGCCCGATTCCTGGGCGACGGCATTGGTTTCGACCCGGGACTTTAAGACGGTTGAACGGCACGGCATCATTTTCCCGCCGCAAAACAAAGATGTCTGCCTGTTCCCGGAGAAGATCAACGGTCATTACTGTGCCTTGCACCGCCCGCACAACAGCGGGTTCGGCCGGCCTTCAATCTGGTACGCCGAATCACCCGACCTGGTTCATTGGGGCAACCACCAGTGCCTGGTTCGTCCGCGGGACAACGGATGGGAGGACGAACGGATCGGCGGCGGCGCCCCGTGCCTCAAGACACCTGAGGGCTGGCTGCAGATTTATCACGGCGCCGGCGCGGACGCCAGCTACCGTCTTTTCACCCTGCTGCTCGATTCGACCTGCCCGGCGCGCGTGCTCAAGCGGGCGTCCCGGCCATTGCTCGAACCCGAAGCCGATTATGAGGCGAAGGGGTTTTTCGGCCGTGTCGTCTTCACGGACGGCGTGGTTCCCTTCGACGACGGCCGGGTTTGGATTTACTACGGCGCCGCGGACCAAACGACCTGCCTGGCGGAAACCAGTGTGGATGAATTGTTGGACTCGCTAGACACACCGTGAACGGTGGGGCGAGGCTCCGTCGAGTCCTGACCTCTCCCAACGACAGAAAATCAGGGCTCGACGGAGTCTCGCCCCATCGGTTCATGGAGGCCTCCCCGCCAAAGGGCTTCAGCTATTTCGTATTTTTCAACGATCACGATTCCGCTTAGTCTCCAGGCCACAGCATGAACTGGATGCCTTACGGTCCACGGGCCCTCTTGTTTCGCTTCGCCGAAACCGTCGGAGAAGAAGCGTTGGCCCGCCAGCGCGGCATTGTGACGGAGTTGCAGCGCCATCCGCCGGCCGGTCTTGTGGAGTTCGTGCCGGCTTTCACAACGATTCTCCTGGAATTCGACTCGAAAGTGGTGCCTGAGCCGGACCAGGTGGCCGAAGAACTTCTCGAGCGTCTCGAAGCCGCCGCGCAGAAAATATTGCCGCCGGCGCCGGTCAAAGAAATCCCTGTCCGCTACGACGGCGCAGATCTCGAAGCCATGGCAAAAGCGAAAGGCATGACCGTCGAGCAGGTTTGCGATTTGCACAGCGCGCCGCTTTACAACGTTTACATGCTCGGTTTTTCGCCCGGATTTCCTTACCTCGGCGATCTGGACCCGCGTTTGCACACGCCGCGCCTGGCCTCGCCCCGGCCGAAGGTGCGCGCCGGTTCTGTCGCCATCGGGGGAGAACACACGGGCATTTACACCGTGGACAGTCCGGGCGGCTGGAACATTATCGGTCACACGCCGTTGAGGATTTTCGACCCGGCGCGTGGCGAACCGAACGGGCCGGATGAGGCGATGTTCCGGCTCAAGCCGGGAGACCGCGTCAAGTTTGTGCGAATCTAGAGACCGGAATCATGGGAGAGGAGGTTTTCGAGATTCTGGAGCCGGGACCCGGCGCAACGCTGCAGGACGGCGGCCGGGTTGGATGGCGGCGATTCGGCGTGCCGCCCGGCGGCGCGATGGATGCGCACGCGGCGCAGTGGGCGAACCGCCTGCTTGACAACAAGCCTGACGCTCCGGCCGTCGAGATTTTGTTGCAAGGCGCAAAGTTGAAGGCGCTGCGTGATACGTGGATTGCCGTTACCGGCGCGGACGCCGGCGCCAATGTGCCCGCCTGGCGTGTCGCGCGAATAAGAGAAGGTGACCGGGTCGAGTTTCCGAAGAATCATTCGGGCGTCTGGATTTACCTCGCGGTTGAAGGCGGCTTTGACGGAGAGCGCTTACTGGGCAGCGCCAGCGTTTACGCTCGAGGACAATTAGGCAGCAGGTTCGTTCGCGGTGACGTTTTACGCCGGGCGACGAGCGCGCGTTTCGAGCTGCCGCGAGGCGTCGCCGGGCGTGTCGTTGACTGGCAGGAGCGGCGAAACTACGAATCACCCTCGCCGTTGCGCGTCTGGCGCGGGCCGCAATGGGATCTGTTTGGTGCTGCCGATCGCGAACAATTCTTCGAGCAGGAATGGACCGTCAGCCCGCAAAGCGATCGTGTCGGTTATCGCCTGACGGGAAAACCGTTGATACCGTCCGGGGCGCAGATGATCAGCGAGCCGGTGCTGGTCGGTTCGATTCAAATTCCGACAGACGGCCGGCCGATGGTCATCATGCGCGACGGACCGACCGTGGGCGGGTATCCCAAGCTCTGCCTGTTGGACGATGCCGACGTGTCGTGGCTGGCGCAATGCCGGCCGGGTGTGAAAGTCCGGTTTCAACTCATTGAATGAAACTCGACCTCAACTGTGATTTGGGCGAAGGCGAGCCGTTGACCCGGACGCGCGTGCTAATGCGCTGGATTACTTCGGCAAACCTTGCTTGCGGCGGGCACGCGGGGGATTTGCCGACGATGGAAGCGTGCGTCCGTCTTGCAAAACAACACGGCGTCCGATTGGGCGCCCATCCGGGGCCGTGGAGCCGAGGCGACTTTGGCCGCGGTCACGCGCGCCCGGCGCCGCATGAGATGGAGTTGCTTCTCCTGCACCAGGTCGGCGCGTTGGAACGGGTCGCTCGGAGAAATGGCGTCCCGCTTCACCACATCAAACTCCACGGGGCCCTTTATCACGCGAGCGAAGAAGACGACGCCCTGGCCAAACGCTATGTCGCGGTGGTGAAACGCTTTTGGCCGCAAGCAAAAATCTACGCGCGCGCTGAAGGTCGCGTCGTGCGCGTTGCGCGTCGAGCCGGGTTGGTCGTATGGGAAGAAGCCTTTGCCGACCGCAGTTATCGCGATGATGGAACGCTTGTTCCCAGGGATGAACCCAACGCGCTGCTGACTGGCGTAAGAGTTTTTGTTTCGCGCATTCGCCGGCTCCTGGAAACGGGCGAGATAACCACGGAGGGAGGAAAACATCTTGTCCTGCGCCCGCGAACGCTCTGCATTCATTCCGATACGCCGCGCGCCGCGCAATTGGCCAGGGCAGCGGCGAAACAACTGCGGCTGCATGGCCGGGGCTGAGTCAGCCCCTGTCCGTTCGACTGGACAACAGGTGCTGGAGGTGGATTTGCGAGAAGCTTACAGCAAGGCAGACAGAGGGTTGGCTCGCCCTCACCCTTTCCCTCTCCCCCACCGGAACGATTCAGTGAAAATAAGGGTGGCACGGGCAACTTGCCCGTGCTGGCGGGCTACCAGCCCGCCAGACTAAGTGGTCTATTTCACAAATACGCATGAAATAGACCACTAAAGCAGCACAGAACGGTGAGCGCGTGCGACGCTCCAAACTCGGCGGCAAGTTGCCGCCGAGCACAGCCAGGTTGGGCTGTGCCACCCGGTCCAACTGAATCGTTACGGCCCAGGAGAGGGAACGATCCCTCGCCGCGCTGAGAAAAGTCACTGATTGGTCGTCTCCAAAGCCGGAGAAAGTTTCACCCTCTCCCTGAGGGAGAGGGACGGGGTGAGGGCGAGCGTGGATTCCTGTGACCGAGACTTCGAACGCCAACGCCATCGCTTCATTTCAACAACTGGCCTTGGAATTGAAGGACACGCAGTCGAGTTCTGAGCACATTCACGTGCTCCGGCTGACGGACCCGAAGAATTACAACCCATTCAGCGTTTGCGGCGCGCTGCTGCAAAACACGACGGACGTCTGGGGTGTCCACGGAGCCGAAAGCAGGTCTTCACCGGATTGCTCCTCACGCGCTCGTGACTATTCTTCCTACAAGTGGTGAGGTGCATGAACGCTGAGCAAAAGGAAATGCGGCATTCGTT
>QHPW01000280.1:18304-26042 GCA_003219675.1 Verrucomicrobiota bacterium | reverse complement strand
CGCGGATTTTGACCAGCGCCAGCTCTGCCGCGACAAAAAATCCGTTCAACAGGACCAGCGCGCCAACCGCGAGAAGTTTGAACAGAACGGAAATGACGGTTTCACCGGGCATGTTACAAACTGACCTCGCCAAAGATGAATTTGAGAATGTCATGGAGACTGACGACGCCGAGTTCGCGCTGATCGCGTCCGAGGACGATGCCGAGCCGCTGGCCGCTGCGCTGCATCCGGCGCAACCCTTCTTCCACGCGCGTTTCGTCGTTCAGATAAAGCGCCGATTTCACGTAATCGCCGGCGGTCCTGCTCACGTCCAGGTCGCTTTGATAGAGCAGTGTTTTCAAACTCACCACACCCGCCACGCGCCGGCGGTCCCCTCCGTTTTGCCAGACGGGCAGCCGCGTCAGGTTGCGCTCCCGGCACAACCGGAGCACGTCGCTCATCGGTGTTTGCGACGTCACCGTGACGGCTTTGTCCAGCGGCACGGCGATCTGGCCCACGGACAAATGCTGCAGATCGAGGACGCGATTGATCATCGCCCGTTCCTCCGAGGTGAACGCCTGAGCCGACTCCTGCATCACCAGACGCAACTCTTCACGCGTGCCAAACAAATGCCCGGTAAACCTCCGCCCCCCCGTCCAGCGCAGCAGTTTGCGCGCAAGGTGGCTCAACAAAGCCACCAGGGGCGACAGGGTTCCGTGAACCAGGCGGAACGGTCCAACCAGCGCCATGCACAGGCGGTTGGGAAACGCGCGAAAGAGCATTTTCGGCAACAGCTCGCAAAGGGCGTAAAAGAGAAAGCCGCCGGTCAAAAAAATCGCCCCGAAAACAAACGGACGCGAACCGAAGCGCTGGTGCAGGGCGATCACGGCGAGACTGACCGCAACGAAATTGGCCAGCGTGTTGCCGACCAGGATGGTCCAGAGAAAATCCTCCGGCTTTTCCAGATAGCCGTAAAGCACCTTGGCCCGCGGCTTGCCGGCGCGCATCAACTGCCGGATACGGAGCCGGCTCAAGGCAAACACCCCGGCCTCCATGCCCGACATAAAAAAGGAGAGTGCGAATGACAGCGCCATCACCAGGGCGATGAGCGGACCGTTTTCCATGGTCAATGCCCTCCTCTGCGGTTCACGGTTTCAACCAGCAACTCACGCACCCGCCGGTCGTCCGCCGCGGTGGCCGTCAATTTCAGGCCGCGAAAGACCACGGCCTGTCCCACCCCGGGCACGACCTCCAGTTGCGACAGCAATACCCCCCCCATGGTCTCCACCTCCGGCACCTCGCCAAGCTCCGGATATTCGCGGCAAAAATCCTCCAGCCGCATCGTGGCGTTCACGCGCCAGCGCCCTTCGCCCAGCTTCTCCATGACAAACCCCTGCGCTTCGCCCTCGCCACGGATCTCTCCGATCATCTCCTCGAGAATGTCCTCCATGGTCACCAGGCCTGCGGTGCCGCCGAATTCGTCCAGCACGATGGCCAGCCCGCGTTGCTGGCGTTGCAGACTTTTCAGCAGTTGCAACAGATTCATGCTTTCGGGCACGAACGACGGGAACTCGATGGCATCGGCCAGATCGATTTGCGGCTCCAGCAGCAACGCCCGGGTGTTGAGGATGCCCACGATGGTGTCGGGCGTTTCGTCGTAAATCGGCAGGCGGCGGTGCTTGTATTTCCGCGCTGCGGCGATCATTTCCTCGACCGACAGATCGTCCGAAATGCAGGCCATCTGCGAACGCGGCCTCATCACGTCGCGCGCGGCGCGCCGATCCAGACTGATGATCTGAAGAATAATTTCCTTCTCCGATTGTGCCAGGGTCCCCTGTTGATACGCCAGTTCGAGCAGTTCCTGGTACTCTTCGTCCGACAAAGCGGCCGGCGGCTTGACCGAGCCGGGAACGGCGAGGCGCAGGATGGCGGCGTCCAGGTGTTGGGCAATCTGGCGCAAGGGACGCGTCACGCCCTGCAAAAAAAACATCGGACGCGCCACCCACAACGACCAGCGTTCCGGCGCGCGCACGGCGAGCGTTTTGGGCACCACCTCACAGCCGACCAGAATCAGCGCCACCAGGGCGGCGGTCATCAGGCAGGTCGCAAACGCCGGCCATCCGCCGCTCAACGCGAGCCCCAGCGCGATGGCGACGATGACCGCGTTGGCGAAGGTGTTGCCCAGCACGATGGTCGCCAGCAAATCCTGCGGTTCAGCCAGCAATCGCTCAACCAGACCACCGGCCTGCGGGGAACGTTCGGCGAGCTGGCGTGCCTGCCATTTGCCGAGGGAAAAGAGGGCCGACTCCGCCACCGCGAAGAAAAAGCTCGCGCCGGCAAACACGAGGACACCCACCACAGCCCACAGCGGCGTCAGCATGGGCAAAGTATCGGGCAAGAATACCGAAGGCAAAAGGCAAAACTGACGCGTCGGCACCGATTAGGCGCATTCAAGAAGGAGCGCGGACAGCCAAGTCCGCACGATTTCTCATGAAATCTTGCGGTGCAGGCGGACAAGGCTGTCCGCGCTCCTTTGGCGAGCTTCTTGAATCTGCCCTGGGCAGCGATTGTGGTGTGGACCGGGTTGGCAGCAATCATCCAAATCCTTGGGTGCAAGAGAACCGGCTCTGTCATGGTCGTGCGCGTCAGGGCTTGGAATTCCAAGTTTTTGCGCGTGGAGTTTAAAGATGTTCAATTGATGCTGGATTTGATGCCAGGGGACATTTCCGGCTTCTACCGCTACGACGAGGAAACTGAACTAATGCGCAAGGCACTAAACTATGCTTACGACGAACCTCTGAAACAACACGCCTACAAACACTTTGTCTTTATGAACAATGATGGCCAATCATGCCTCGACATTGTGGCCGCCGAAATGGAGGTGATTATCGAATAAGGCCACGGAAGAGGTCTTGTATCTTTGTTTCCTTCGTTTCCTTCTGTTGATTCACGGCAGTTCACCGGATGGCGTGGATTTCTTTTCGTGTGGTTTCGTGCGGTTCGCGGTTACAGTTCGGACAGAGTTGGCTGGAGATTTTTGAAGTATGACCACATCGCCGAACTACTAGCCGCCGGAGGCAACCAGCGTCAGTGCTCCAGGGATTAGCCTTGGAGTTTTAGGTTTGCCCGTCAGTGCTCGCCGGTGGCCACAGTCTGATCATCCGCGATGATTGCGTAGCGCCGGCATTTGAACAGGAGGCAACAGGGAACGGAGATGAAGTCGGTCCTCTGTTTCCCCAGTTACCTCCTTGTTGAATTTGGAGGCCGCCGATTTCGCGCTGATAAGGGGATTTCTTTTCGTGTGTTTGCCGGGCTTTTCGATTACCTTGATTTTGAAGAACAGATTTTTTGACCGTGGACCACGCGGAATACGCGGATTCGCGGTTAAAGTCCGGAGAGAATCGGACCTGAGATTTTTGAAGATATGAACACATCGCTGAACAAGCTGCTGGACTCAACCGGCTCTGGCGTCTGTGTTTTGCCGTTGGGTTTCTGTGTCCTCATATCTTCCTCGCCGGTTGACTCAGCTTTTTCGTTCGGCGACACAGCTTATGCAATACTCATCGATTACAATATCCGACATAATTGTTGAGGACGAGACTGGACGCATTCCTTTCGTTGTTCAAAACCTTCGGCGTGGAACTGGCACCAAGAAGTATTGCCTCTACATAGAAGGGATTCTCTCGACAGAGAAACCAATCGTCGGTCAGCGTTTCGTGATTATAACAGGACAGAAACATTCAACCTTACACAAAATGGGTGCACATACAGAAGGTTTCGTTCAGATGACATTCGAGACGATCATTGCAGACGAATCGTTTTGGCATTAGCAGAGACGCAGCTACAATTATCCACCAAGTACTAGCTTTAATGGCAATGACATTAACGTTCTTGCCGTATGGTTTTGTGCACTGACTTCCCCATCGCTATCAAACTCCAGCTGGCCGAACACCCCGCTGGGCGTGGCCGCCGTCGCTATTGGATGGTTCGGCGGAGTACCGTCGTGCAAAGAAAGGAAACCAAATGAACAATCAACCACCTCAACGTAGCGGCAGCGGTCTAATCGCCACCGGCTACATCCTAGCGTTAATTGCGCTTGTATTCATTCCGATAGCATTTGCTGTTGGAGGCTTGGTCGTGGGAATTGTCAACATCACGCGAGGGAGCACCGGCCACGGTATTACTCAGGTGATCCTCTCAGTAGCTTGCGGGATTATCGGAGTCCTTGTCGGTGCGGCAGTCGGCGCGTACAGCTTTCGTTAACTCAACAACGCTACTATGACTGAGAAGATCAAAGTCACACAAACCAATCGAGTCGTCGTCGGAAGGGGTCGCGAGTCGTCGGAAGGGGTCGGTCAATAGTATCGTGCTTTTTCATCTGCTTCGCTGTGGGCGCCGGTGCTGGATGCATCAGGAGTGGGTGGCATTCAGCTCGTTTCAAATACCGTTCGATCCGCTGAGCGAGCAGGTTTATGTGAATGAAGTCCACGTCATGGACTTTTCGGGGAAAACCATTTCTACGGGAAAGGTGTCGGATTACTATGTTCCCCAAGGATTCCGCGCCGAGCAGTCCGTCGGCTGGCTACCCCAAGTGGATTCACGCTTCGTGGCCTGCAAGGCTCGGATTCGACTGGAAAGCAAGAAGCTTAAGCTGGAGTTTGAATGCCGTCAGCCGACGGTAAAATCCAAGGCATCTGAATATGTGGCTTACCGTGACGCCCTGGCCCAGACGCTGTCACTGCTTGAAAGGGAGGTTGTCTTTAAGCCCGGAGCCGCTCCTAATTCAGCGGCACGCCGCGCCGGATGTAGGTGGGCACGTCGAGGTCTTCGCCGTGGTGGATCGTCGGTTCGCTCTTCTCGAATCGGCCTTTGGAAACGATGTCCAGCGGCAACGTGCCCTGGCGCATTTTCGACCTCGGCTTGCGATACGACTTCCCATTCTGCCGGGCCAGCATTTGTTCTTTCTTCTCCGGCGACATCTCGGGCGGCGGCGGGACGAAACGCGACGCAGGACGGAGCGGCGGGTCTTTCTCAATCAACTGGCCATCGAACGCTTCATCCGGAGTCGCTCCTCCCGAAACTTCAATGGACCTCGCTGCGCTCCCTTCGAGCACCGTCGTCCCGGCGGAGGCGACCCGATTTTTCTCCGGGTTCGAGTCGGCCGGCCGCGTGGCAACCACGGTGACGCACAAGCGGTCGCCCAAATCAGCTTCCACAGCGGCGCCCATGATGATGTGCGCGTTTTCGCAGGCGTGATTGATCTGGGACATGACCCGGTTCACTTCGGCCATGGTCAAATCGCTTCCGGCAACGAGGCTGACGAGGACCGACTCGGCCTGGTTTAACACCAACCCGCCTTCCAGCAGCGGACTGGCCATAAGTTTCTCGACCACTTCGCGGCCGCGGTGCTCGCCGCGGGCCTCCGCGCAGGCGAACGAGCTTTCCGCATGCTGACCGCACACCACCGCACAGAGGTCGGCAAAATCCACATTGATAATGCCGCCGCGCGTCAGCAGCCGCCAGATGCCGCGAAGTCCCTGCGCCAGCAGGTCGTTGGTGATATTGAAGGTCTCGATCAGGCTGGTTCTTTCATCAATCAATTTCAGAACGCGTTGATTCGGCAGACAAAGCACCGCATCGGCCGTTTCTTTAAGTTCCGCCAAGCCGGCCTGCGCCTGGCGCTGACGGCGCGCGCCTTCACACTCGAAGGGCAGCGTCGCGATGGCCAGGACCAGCGCCCCGGCTTCCTTCGCCACGCGCGCCAGCACCGGGCTCGCCCCTGTGCCCGTGCCTCCGCCCAGACCGGCCACGATCACGACCACCTCGGCGCCTCCGCACAGCTTGCGCAACTGGTCCGCGTCCTGTTCCGCCGCCGCCCGGCCCACTT
This sequence comes from Verrucomicrobiota bacterium, assembly GCA_003219675.1. Lineage (GTDB taxonomy): Bacteria > Verrucomicrobiota > Verrucomicrobiia > Limisphaerales > AV2 > AV2. The sequence continues at coordinate 20,176 of QHPW01000280.1, read as the reverse complement.
CCGGGTCGCCGCCCGCTCCCAGGCCGCGTGTGAGTGCGGCGCCCAGCGGCATGACGCATTCGATCGACAGATCGAGCAGCGATTGGATGTCGGTGTTTACCGCGGTAAAACGGACGCGCGCCAACTCCCCGTGCGCCATGTGTTCGACGGCGTTGCAGCCTGCGCCGCCCACGCCGAACACTTTCAGGGCGAGTGGCTCTTTCAGCTTGTCCGCGCTCGAAACGATTTGGTTCTGCGTCGTCATATTGATCTGGAGAAATCTCCGGCTCTGCCGGGGATCATTGGCACATCGTTGCACCTAATTTTTCACCGCCCGAAACAATCGGCTGACCTTGCTCCGGATTCCGCCCAGGCCGCCGCGACCGGCACGCTTCCGCTTCTGAAAGGATCCGAATTTGACCAGACCGATCGCGGTCGCGAATTCCGGCTGGTCGAGCGCCGATTTCAGTCCGCTGATCGAGTTGGTTTTGCCCGTCGAGACCGGCAGACCAAACACCTTTCCGGCAAGTTTTTGAATCTCCGGGATGCGCGCGCCGCCGCCGCAAAGAAAGACTCCGCCGCGCAAATAGTCCAGCAGACCGGTCCGGCCGATTTCCCGGGCGATGAGCTCAAAAATCTCCTCCACCCGCAGCGACAGGATGCGGCGGAGGTGTTCGAGGTTGATGGAGCGCTCCGCCAGTCCGGAACCGTGCGCCAGGGTAACGCTACGACCTTTCACGCTGTCGTCCACGAACGCGGAGCCGTGTTCGGTCTTGAGTTGCTCCGCGCGGCTGAGCGGGATCTTCAGTCCGTAAGCCAGATCATTCGAAACGTGATCGCCGCCGACCGCCAGCAGACCGGTGTGTTTCACGATCCCGTCCGCGCAGACGACGTATTCGGTCGTGCCGCCGCCCATGTCGATGACCAGCGCGCCGAGTTCCTTTTGTTCGTTGCTCAACAGCGCCAGGGAGGAAGCCAGCCCGTTGAAAACGATATCCTCGACTTCCAACTGCAGGCTTTTCACCGCGCGGATCGGATTTTGCAGCCGGTTGAAATTGCCGTGAATGACGTGCACATCCACTTCGACCTTCGCGCCGAGCATGCCGACCGGATTTTGAATGCCGTCCTGGCCATCCACGCGGAAGTGCTGCCGGATGACGTGCACCACGTGGTTCTCGGCCGGCAGATTGATGGCCTTGGCATTCTTGATAACGTCTTGCACGTCCTCCTCGCTGATTACGACCGGATGCACGCCGCGGTTGTTGAAGCCGCGCAGGTGCCCGCCGGTCACGCCCAGATAAACACTGCGAACTTCCACGTCGGCCATCTGTTCCGCCTCGACGACGGCATTGCGAACGTCTTCGGCCGCGAGCGCGGAGTCCACCATCTCCCCTTTGCGCACGCCACGCGAACGGGCCTGGCCGACGCCGATGATGCTGAGCGCTCCGTCGTCGTTGACTTCGCCCACCACCGCGCAGACTTTCGAGGTGCCGACTTCAAGGCCGACAATGACGGACGATTGGTCAAACATGTTTCTTCCTGTGGATTGAGGGTTTGTTGAGTCCGGGCGCGGAAGAGGGCACCGCGCTGGCTTCGAGCCAGAGCACCGGAGCGTTGTTGGTCACGGACAGATCCAGGGTGCGGATGGCTTTGCCGGTTTTTCTGCCGTAATCATGCACCCGCCGCCAATCGCGCAGTTGTTCCTCCAGGCGGTCCATCGCAAAGGTGATCCGGCTCCCTTGCCCGGTGTTGAGCTGTAACACGTCCGTCCCGGAAACATCCACGCTCTTCAGGTCAACCAGTCCCGCCATGGGCGATCTCTCGAACCCGGCGATCAACCGCAGCGCGGCGGTGACCTTCGGAGAATTGATCGCGAGGCCGGGGCGCAACTCG
>QHPW01000280.1:14412-18098 GCA_003219675.1 Verrucomicrobiota bacterium | reverse complement strand
CCAGCAGGTTGTCGCCGGGATTGACGCCCGCCCATCTGCGCAGTTGTTCAATCGGAATTGAGCCGTCGGTCCGAATGTCCAATTCTCGAATTGCGAACACGTCGTTTTTGAAGACTAACCGGTCGAGCGTCCAATCGCCGGCGCGCCAAAGCAGGTACAGGCCGGTGACCGTGCCCAGCGCCAGGCCGAGAGCGGCCGATGCCAACCGCAAACGCGCCGCGCGCGCCTCCTTCGTGCGCAACTTCACGTCGAGCACGTGGCCCCGCCCCAACCGGCGGTTCTTCAGTTTGCGTTTGAACCACATCTTCAATTCTTCGCAGAGCCGGGCCCGGAGGCCCTGTCCGAGGTTCAGGGACTCGCAGCGCCCGCCGCTCCGGCTCCGGGCAAAGCCGTTGTCGGCGCGCGCTGCATCGCCAAATCAATCATCCGCTGGCACAGATCGGCAAAAAGGATGCCGGCCGCCGCGGCCGCTTTTGGCAACAGACTTGTCTCCGTCATTCCGGGCAGCGTGTTGACTTCGAGCACCACCGGCTCGCCGCCGGGTCGCACCATTACGTCCACGCGCCCATAGTCGCGGCCGCCCACCGCGCGAAACGCGTCCAGAGCCGCCCGCTGGATCCGTTGCGTGGTCGCCGCATCGAGCGGCGCCGGGCAGAAGTACTCGGTGCGCCCGCTGGTGTATTTGTTGTCGTAGTCGTAGCCGCCTTGCCTGGGCCGGACCTCGACGACGGGCAAAGCCTCCCCGCCCAGAATACCCACCGTGGTTTCCGGGCCCAAAATCTTTTCCTCCATCAACACTTCAGAACCATGGCGAAGCGCCTCGGCCAAAGCCGGGTTCCAGTCCTCGAGCCGCTCGACGAATTGCAGACCAACGCTCGACCCTTGCCGCACCGGCTTGAGAACCACCGGCGGCCGCCAGCCCGCCGGCCAGGAAATTTTGGGGGAGGTGATGACTTCAAACCGCGCCGTGGGCACGCCTGCCGCGAGGCAACGCTTCTTGGTGATCACCTTGTCGAACGCGACGCGGCTCGCATCAGAATCGCAACCGGTGTAAGGAACGCCCAACGCTTCCAGACGCCGCTGCACCGTGCCGTCCTCGCCATAAGTGCCGTGCAACGCGAGGAAAACCACATCGACTCCGGTCGGCAACTTCCAGGAGTCATCGCGCGGATCGAGTTCGTGAATCGTGTGGCCGAGCGAGCGCAACGCCTTCGCGACCGCCGCGCCCGATTTGAGCGACACTTCGCGTTCGGCGGACGGCCCGCCGAGCATCACCACGATGTTCAATCTTTCACTCACTTCGTGGTCGTCCTCCGGCTCGTTGCCGAACACGACCGGGAGCCCGGTTCGAGGACGATTTTTTTTATTCGCCAAGGATTTCCACTTCTGTTTCCAGGTCGATCCCCCGCGCGGCTTTGGCGCGTTGCCGGACGATTTCAATCAATGCCAGGACATCCTTCGCCGTCGCGTTGCCCTGGTTCACAATAAAATTGCCGTGCACGTCGGAAACCGCCGCGCCGCCGACGCGCATTCCCTTCAAGCCCAGCTCGTCGATCAATTTGCCCGCCGGAATCGGCCCCGGATTCTTGAAGATGCAGCCTGCACTCGACGCCGCCGGCTGACTGGTCCAGCGCTTCCGGCTGAACGTCTGCATTCGCTGTTCGACGACTTCACGCGTCGCCGGTTCGCCTTTGAGCGTCGCGCCGAGCGCGATATGATTTTTGAACAACGGACACCCGCGATACTCGACGTTCACCTCGCTCGCCTTGCGCTCGTGGGCCTGGCCGGCGCAATCCATGAACCGGATCGTCTCCACCACATCGAACATCCAGGAGCCCATCGCGCCGGCGTTCATCCGAAGCGCGCCGCCGACGCTGCCCGGAATCCCCTCCAGGAATTCGAGACTGCTCAACCCGTGCCGTTTCGCTTCCACTGCCACGGTTTTGAGCTTCGCCCCGGCCCCGCAGTGCAACCGGTTGCCGATAATTTCCACCCGGCTGAAATTCGGATGCGCGAGGCAGATGACCGCGCCGCGAATACCGCCGTCCTTAATGAGCAGGTTCGAACCGCGTCCCAGCATCACAAAAGGCACCTGGTGTTCGCCGCAAAGTCTCAGAACCGCGGCCAGTTCAACCTCCGCCGCGGGTTCAACGTAAAAATCGGCCGGACCCCCGACGCGCAGCGTGGTCTTCTTCGCCAGAGGCTCGTTCTGCCGCAAAACCGTCGCGGACGAAGTCGCCGCGGATAGCGCCGCAAAGAATTGTTCTTTGTTGGTCGGCATTTCTTCGCGCAACCGCTCCGCGAGTTCATGCGCGGCGCTGGTCACATCACCGGCACAGCACCACGTCGCCCGGCTGCATCGCCGCGCGCACAGCGTCGGGCAGCTCTTTCAGCGGCCCGATGAATTCGACGTTCTGGCCCTGAGCGCGCACGGCTTCGGCAAGCCGCGCACCGTTGACGCCCGGAATCTCCGCTTCGCTCGCGGCATAGACTTCGGTCAGCCAGAGTTTATCCGCGTCGGCAAAACAAGTCGCGAATTCTTTCAGCAAATGCTGCGTCCGCGTGTATCGATGCGGCTGAAAGACGACGAGCAAACGACGACAGTCCAGCCCCCTCAACGCCTTCAGCGTCGCGGCGATTTCGCTGGGATGATGGCCGTAGTCATCGAAAAGCCGGAAGCGCGCGTCCGAAAACAATTCCTCCTGTCGCCTTGCGGCACCGCGGAAAGGCGCGATGGCTTTGGCGATGTCCGCCGTTGGAAATCCAAGTTGATGCAACAGCGCAATCGCGGCCGCGCAATTGGAAACGTTTTTTTCTCCAAGCAACTGCGTGGTGAATCCGCCGAGACGCCCGCCGGCGTGCCACAGGTCGAATCCGGTTTCGGGTTGCGGGTCGGGGGTTTGGGTTCCCGCAGGCCCCGCCTTCAGCTCAATCCGATAGGTTGCCAGCGGATTAAACCCGAAAGAGATGGCGCCGGACCGTTTGGCAAACAACTCGGCCAGCCGCGGGTCGTCGGCGCAGAAAATCAGCAGTCCGCGAGTGTGTTCGGCGAAGGTTTGGAACTCGCGGCAAACGGCTTCGAGGTTGGCGTAGTAATCCAGATGCTCGGCGTCCACGTTCAGCACGATGGCGTGTTCGGGCCGGAACTCGCCCAGGGTGCCGTCGCTTTCGTCGGCCTCAACCACAAAATGGGGAGTGCAGAGCGCGGAGTGCGGAGTGAACCGCGCGTGGGGTTCGAGCTGGGGGACCAGGCCGCCAATCGCGTAGCTCGGCCGGGCTTGCAACCGTTCGAGCGCGAAGCCCAGCAGCGCGCTGGTCGTCGTCTTGCCGTGCATTCCGGCCACGCAAACCCCGCGCTGCCGTTGCATCAACGCCGCCAGCAAAGTGGCGCGACGGACGATTGGAATCTTCAATTCGCGCGCCGCCGACAATTCGGGGTTGTTCGCGCGGATGGCGGAGGAATAAACCACCAGCGCCGGGCGGGCATCGCGAAGTTGTTCGCCCCGGTGACCGATGTGGATCAGCGCGCCTCGCGCGCGAAGCCGGCGGATCTCCTCATTCAACGTCAGGTCGGAGCCGGCGACCGTATGACTGAGGTCGAGCAGCAAATGACCCAGACCGCTCATCCCGCAGCCACCCGACCCGACCAGATAAACGGAACGGCCCGGCCCCAGGACCTGCAGCAG
>QHPW01000280.1:0-14372 GCA_003219675.1 Verrucomicrobiota bacterium | reverse complement strand
CCCGGCGGCAGGCGGTCCGCTTTGGCTCGCCGGTGGCGCAACCGGCACGCCGTTGCCCGCCATCGCTGACAGCATTCGCCCGGCGATTTGCTCGGCGGCGTCGGGCCGATGCCATTTGGCCAAAGCCTCCTTCATCGCCGCGCTTTGTTCCGGTTTCTCGACCAGGCCCTTGACCATCTCCACCAACATCTCCGGCGTCGCTTTCTCCTGCTCCAGCATCCGGGCGGCGCCGCTCTCAACAAAAGCCCACGCGTTGTAAAACTGATGATTGTCCGCCGCCGAAGGATACGGAATCAAAACGGCGGGGACGCGCATCGCGGCGAGTTCGACCAGCGACGACGCGCCGGCGCGGCTGACCGCGGCCGTGGCCGCTCCGAGCGCGAGTTCCATTTCCGTGAGGAAGGGCCGCACGATGGCCTTGAGGTTGTGCGCGGCGTAGGCGGCGCGGGCCTTCTCGCAATCACTCGCGCCGGTAAGATGGAGGAACTGCAGCGCGGGCAACTGCGCGCGAAGCAACGGCAGCGATTGGGTCACCAGATGGTTGACCGCGGCCGGCGTCGAGTCCGAGCGCGACACGACAGGCAGCGCCATCCATCGGGCGGAACTGCGCGCGAACCGGAGTGCCGGTCACTTTGACAGTCCGGCAGCGCAACCGGCCCGCCGCGGACGGAAACCCGACGAATGCTGCATCGACCAGCGGCGCCAGCCAGCGATTGGCCCGGCCGGGAATGGAATTCGATTCGTGCAGGAACGTCGCCGCGCCGCGCTTGTGTCCGGCCAGAACCGGCGGCGCGCCAGTGAATCCTCCCATGGCCAGGACGGCTTGCGGCGGACGCGCCTTGAAAATCTGTTTCATCGCGCGATAAGACTGGCAGAAGCCGCGCACGAACGCGCCGATTCGTCCGTTGATCAGCCCGACGACCGGCAAGGTCACGACGTCCACGCCGGCAGCCGACTTCACCGCTTGCTGGTCCACGTCCTTGGGAGAGATGATGAGCGAGATCGCGCAGCCGCTGCGTGTGAGCGCTTCCGCCACGGCAAGTCCGGGGAACAGATGCCCTCCTGTGCCACCACACGCGATGGCAACCAACGGAGCTGTCTGGGCCGGCTGCATCAGGCGGTCTGTGGAATCGCGGTTTCTTCGAGGTCGATGGATCGGGCCACCGTGGCGCGGTTGTCGGCCGCGCGTCGCGCGACACTGAGCAACAACCCGACGCACATCAGCATCAAAAAAAGGTTCGACCCGCCGCGGCTGATGAACGGCAACGGCAGGCCCTTGTTCGGCAGCGCGCTGGTGACGACGCCGATATTGATGAAGGCCTGCAAAGCGATCAAAAAGCTCAGGCCGGTCGCCAGCAGCATTCCGAACGTGTCGCGCGAATGCCAGGCGATGTAGATCCCGCAGAACAGCAACACGACGAAGGCGATGACCACGCCGAGAGTGGCGATCAAACCGAGTTCCTCGCCGATGTTGGCGAAAATGAAATCCGTCTGGTGCTCCGGCAGATAACCAAACTTTTGACGGCCGTTGCCCAGGCCAAGACCGGTCCAGCCGCCGGAGCCGAGCGCGAGCATCGCCTGCCACGCCTGATAACCGACCCCTTCCTTGGTTTCTTCGGGGTTCATCCAGCTCAAAACACGTTTCATCCGCACCGGATTGTGCAGCAGGACGGTCACAAACGTGACGGCGCCGAGGACCAGGGGCGGGAAAAAGTGCCGCCAGCGCACGCCCGCAACCAGCAACATGATCCCGCTCACCGCGGCCAGCAGCAGGGTCGTGCCCCAGTCCGGCTCCAGAAAAATCAGCCCCAGCGTCAGTCCGATAAAAACTCCAGGCGCGGCCAGCCCGCGTCCAAACGTCGGCATGAACCGCTGGTAACGCTCGGCGAAGTGCGCCAGCAGAATCACCAGAGCGAGCTTGGCCAGTTCCGACGGTTGAAAACTTTGATGGGCGACGTTGAGCCAGCGCTGGGCGCCACCGGCCCTGAGCCCGACGCCGGGAATCAGCACGGCCACGAGCAGCGCGATCGCCGCAAGGAACAGAGGAATGGAAACCTTTTTGAGGTGGCGATAGTCAACACAGGCGAGCGTTCCCGCCGCGACCAGCCCCACGCCGCACCAGATGACCTGGGCCACCGGATAATTGGCGCCCGCCTGGCTCATGCTCGAGCTGTAAAGCATCACCAGTCCCAGGGACAACAGCGCCGCGACGCAAAAGGCCAGGATTGTCGTGGCATATTTCATCGCAAAAAAAACATCCGCCCAAAACACCGGACTTAAATCATTCTCCGGCCGGCGGACGCCAGGCGGAGGTCACCCGGCGGCCGCGGACTGAACCTAAATATTGCCCGTGCCGCCCGGCGGAGGCGCCGCCGGCGTTCCGGGATTCGTCACGGCCGGTATCGGCGACGCGGGCGCCGGTTTCGCGCCCGGCAGTTTCAACTTGTCCCCGACCTTGATGCGGTCGGTCTTCAAGGCGTTGAGCGACCTGATTTCGTTCACCGTCGTGCCATGGGCCCGGGCGATCTTGGACAAGTTATCGCCGCTCTTCACGACATAAGCGCTCTCGCCTCCGTTGCCCGCGGTTGCCGCCGCGATCGTGGATGAAGTCGATGCCGGGACGAGCAGTTTCTGGCCGACCTTCAGCCGGGTGGAATCCACGCCGGGATTGGCCCGGGCGATCGCGCTCCTGGACACGCCGAACTTTCTGCCGATGGTGTAAAACGAGTCGTTCTTAACGACGACGTATTCGCGCGTGGCGGCGGGAGGAGTCAGCTCAGCCGTCGGCAGCACGAGATTCTGCGTCGTCAGGTTCGCCGTTGGAAGAGCGCTGGTCTGGGTCAGCTCCGGTTGCGGCAGGTTGGTCTGCTGCGCCACTGTGCTGGTCGGGTAGAGGTTGGTCTGGTCCAGCGGCGGCAACGCGCTCTCGTTGGTCTGCTGGCCGGCTTTGGCGAGGGGATCTTCCTTTTTGCAACCCTGGATCAGCAGGCCGCCCAGAAAGACCAGATGAATGGCCACAATGACGCAGGCGACACGGAGATGCGGTTTGCCCTTGGCCGTCTGCTCGAGGAGCGAGCCCCGGGGAATGAGCGGGTTCGGAGTATTCATAATTTTGGTTGGCGCTTGTCGCGTCTCTATTTCGTTTTCAACTGAGGCGTTGGTTACTTTCATTCTTCGCGCCGGCGTTTTCCCTCAAAAAACGCCGATGCAAATCGGTTGCTTCAAATGGCCTGTCGGACCGGTTGCCCGGTTTCGGATTCGCTTCCGCCAACAGGGATGTTCGGGCCGCCGGCAGCGCCACGGGGGGGTTGCTTCAACTGCCCGACCGCCTGGCGAAACACCTCACCCCGTTGCTGGTAGTTCTGAAACATGTCAAAACTGGAGCAGGCTGGTGAAAGCAAAACGATATCACCAGGAACAGCATTCGCAGCAGACTGCTGCACTGCTTCTAACAATGAAGCCACGACTGTGCAAGGAGTAAAAAGGCTCCACGCCGCGCGAATTTTTTCGCGCGTTTCACCGAGGAGATACGCGCGCTTCACCCGTTGCGACAGCAACGGCCCGATGTCGTGAAATTCAAAGCCTTTGTCCTGTCCGCCGGCGATCAACAGCACATTCGGCTCACCGGCCCGGGCGGCGGGCATGGCCTGCAATGCCTTTTGCACCGCGTCGAGGTTGGTCGCCTTCGAGTCGTTGACGAACCTGACGCCGTTGATTTCGGCCACCCATTCGCAACGATGCGGGGCCGGTTCGTAGCTCATCAGAGCCTCGGCCATTTCCTCCAGCGAAATACGCAGCACGTGTCCCACGGCCAACGCCGCCATCAGATTCTCGGCGTTGTGCGGGCCGCGCAACCTGCATTTGTCCATGTCAAACAACGGGCCGGTCCAGTCTGACAACCGGCTGAGCAGCAGGCCGCGGTCAACGTAAAGGTCGGCGCGACGGTTGTTCGCGCTGAAAGTAACGACCTTCGACGGGATTTCGAGATTCAACGAGCGCATCTGCGCCAGCGCTTCGCTTTGCACGATCGCCCAGTCAAACGCCTGTTGGTTCAAGAACAAGCGGGCCTTGGCGCGCGTGTAATCGGCCATGCTCGGATAACGGTCCAGGTGGTCGGGCGTGACGTTCAGCAGCACCGCCACGGCCGGGCGGAAAAAGCGAATGGTCTCCAATTGGAAGGAACTGACTTCAAGCGTAAGGAAATCGAGCTCTCGGGTCTGGTCGACAACGGCGCAGAGCGGCAGGCCGATGTTGCCCGCGGCGACCGTGGTGCGATGGGCGTGTTTGAGCATTCGCTCCACCAGCTCCGTCGTCGTGGTCTTGCCGTTGGTGCCGGTGATGGCAATATTCAGGCAGAGCGACTGTTGATAACCCAGCTCCAGTTCGCCAATGAGCGGAATGCGGCGGCGGCGGATGTCTTGAACCAGTTGCGATTGCGTCGGCACACCGGGACTGATGACGGCCAGATCCAGGGCGTCGCCTGGCGGCTCTTTGACGCCGAGCCGCACCTCCACGCCCGAAGTCCGCAACGCGTCCGCTTCGCGGCGCAGTTGCGGAGTGGCGGCGCTGTCGATCGCGAGCACTTTCGCTCCCCGCTTGCGCAACAAATCGCTTGCCGCGCGGCCACTCGCGCCGAGGCCGACGACCAACACCCGTTTGTTTTCAAGTGCCTGCATGCTAGCGCAGCTTCAAGGTGCTCAACGCGACCACCGCGCACAGGAAGCATAGAATGTAAAAGCGCGTGACCACCTGCGATTCATACCAGCCCTTCTTCTCAAAATGATGGTGCAACGGGGCCATTAAAAGAACCCGCTGACCGGTGCCGGTGCGATGTCGCGTGTATTTGAACCAGACGGTTTGCAGCAACACCGAAACGGCTTCGACCACGAACACCCCGCCCGCGATCACCAGCACCAGCGGCTGATGAATCAGCACGGCAATGATGCCCAGCACGCCGCCCAGCGCCAGCGAACCGGTGTCGCCCATGAACATTTGCGCCGGGTGACAGTTGAACCAGAGAAACCCGAGGCCCGCACCGATCATGGCCGCGCAGAAGACGGTCAGTTCGCCCGCGCCGCTAACGAAGGGAACCTGGAGATATTCAGCGAATTTGAAATTGCCGGCGATGTAAGTGAACACAAGAAACACCGCGGCGACAATCAGCGTGCAGCCGATCGCCAGTCCGTCGAGTCCGTCGGTCAAATTGACCGCGTTCGAGCTGCCCATGATCGTCAGCACCGTCAGGATCAAGCCCACCGGACCGGCGCCGATCAGAACCGGGTGTTTGAAAAACGGCACCATCACTTCGGTAATCAAATTTTTCGTTTCGGGCAGGATCCAGAGATAAACTCCGATGAACAGGGCCAGCGCGAATTGCACCCAGAGTTTCACCTGCGAAGCGGTGCCGCGGTTGTTTTGCCTGGTAATCTTCATGTAATCGTCGTAGAAACCGAGCCCCGCCAGCACGATCAATGACAACAGCGTCAGCAGAATCAGCGCGTTCCACTGCGCCCACAACAGCGCAGCCAGATCGAGCACCAGAACGATGAGAATCCCCCCCATGGTCGGCGTGCCTTTCTTGCTCAACACACGCGCCGCAAGACCGCCGCCTTCCTCCGCTTTGTCGGCATAATGCTGGCCGAACTTGAGCTGTTTCAACCAGACGATCACCTTCGGTCCCAGCCACAAACTCAGCAGCAGCGCGGTGACCGCCGCGGCCGCGCTGCGAAAGGTGATATAACGAAACACCCGCAGCGGCGACGCGTAATCCGCCCACGCTGTGCCCGCGGCCTGCTGTTGCAAAAACTGACTCAGATAAAAAAGCATCGTTCAGTCGTGCCGGTAACGCGGCAGCGTCTCGGTCAGCGCCGCTTTGAGCCGACGCCAACCGACCAGTCTTACCAGGAAATTGGGAACCTCGGAAACGACAATCTTGTGGTTTTGCCGGTCCACTGCGGACCGGCGCGAACGCCGGCAGGCCGTCACTTTTGAATCGAAGTTTGTTTGGCTCATTTTAATTAATGCCTGTCACCACGCAACATTTCGCCCACGCGTTCCAGACGCGCGGCGCGCGAGGCCTTGATCAACACCACGTCGCCCGACCTCACGAAATGTTTCACCGCGTTCGCGACGGTCTCGACTTCGCTCAGCTCGATGACGCGCATGAGGCCGGCGGCGCGGGCGGCTGCGCCCATCACGCCGGCCATCTTTCCCACCGCGAACAACTGGTCCACTTTCAACTCCGCGACGCGCCGTCCCACTTCCGCGTGCGCCTCGGCGCTGTGCCGCCCCAGCTCAGCCATGTCGCCGAGCACCGCCACGCGGCGCCCCCGGCAGGGAAACTCTTTTAACGTCTCGACCGCCGCGATCATCGAGTCGGCGTTGGCGTTATAGGCGTCGTCCAACACCCGGACGCCTTCGACGGTCCAGACCTGCATTCGCATCTTCGCCGGCGCGCACGCGGCCAGGCCCCGTTGAATTTCTTCGCGCCCCAGACCCAATTCCGCTCCCACCGCCGCCGCCAGCATCGCGTTCACGACCTGGTGACGGCCCAACAGGTTCATGCGGTATTCACCGCACAACGCCGCACTCGCGGTTTCCACTTGAAACGTCGCGCCGGTCTCGTCCAGCTTCGCGCCGCTCGCGCGCCAGTCATTCCCGGAACCCAAACCGACTCGCGTCGCTTTCGCGCGGGTTCGCCGGAGGATTCTGTCCATCTCCGGGCTGTCACCGTTGACAAAAAGCCTCCCCTCCGCAGGCAATAATTCCGCCAGCCATCCCTCTTCCTGCGCGACACCGCTGAGATCGTCGAAAAATTCCAGGTGTTCCCGTCCGATGCTCGTGATGACGCCGAAGGCAGGCCCAATCATCCGCACCAGCGGAGACAGTTCGCCCGGATGGTTGGTCCCGACCTCGAGCACCGCGGTCTGGTGCGCCCGGTCCAGCTTCAACAGCGTCAGCGGCACGCCGATGTCGTTGTTAAAGCTCGCCTCGTTCCAGAGCGTCTTGAACCGCTGCCGCAGCACCGCGGCCAGCAGATCCTTGGTGGTGGTCTTTCCATTCGAGCCGGCGACCGCAATGACGGTTGGATTGAAGCCGAGCCGATGATGCGCCGCCAGTTTGCCAAGGGCCTGGCGTGTGTTCCCGACCGCGATCACCGCGCAAGTCAGCTTCAGGCCCTGAACCCGTTCCCGCGAAGCGGCCACGGCCACGACACCTTTCCGGGCCACTTCCGTCAAAAAATCGTGGCCGTCGAACTTGTCTCCCCTCAGGGCGAGGAACAGGTCGCCGGGCTGCGCCTGGCGTGAGTCGGTGCACACTCGCGAGATCATTGCCGAAGGCGACCCGCTCAATAATTCGCCGCCGCAGGCTTCCGCAATGTATGTCAAAGAGCGCGCTTCCACATCAACGCCTCGAAAAGCCGGCTGTCGCCGCCGCCAGGATCGTGTGGCGTCGAGTCAATCGGCGCTTCTCCAGCCCAGTGTTTCCAACGTCTCGCGCGCATAAACGCGGTCATCGAACGGAATGACCGTGTCCTCGAATTCCTGGTAGGTTTCGTGGCCTTTGCCCGCAATCAAAACCGTGTCCCCAGGCCTGGCCAAACGAATGATTTCGTCGATGGCCCGTTTGCGGTCCAGTTCAACGCGATAGTCCTGTCGGCGAAGGCTGCGAAACCCTTCCTCAACCGCCGACGCGATTTTGTCCGGCGACTCGCGACGCGGATTGTCGCTGGTGATGATGGTGAAGTCGGCCAGTTCGGCGGCGACCCGGCCCATTTTGCGGCGCTTGCCGGCGTCGCGGTTGCCGCCGCAGCCGAAGGTCAACAGGGAACGACCGGGAGTAATTTCGCGGAGCGTCGTGAGCACGTTGCGCAGGGCGTCATCGGTATGGGCGTAATCCACGAACACGGCGAACGGCTGGCCGTGCGCAATGCTTTCAAGCCGGCCGGACACGGGCCGCACCGAATCCAGCGCGGTCTGAATCGGGTGCGGGCCGGCTTTGAGCAGCAGGCCCGCGCCCACGGCGGCCAGCGCGTTGTAAACGTTGTGCATCCTTGCCCAGCCTGATCTGCGTGGCGCGAATGTTCGCCGCCTGATCCAGACCGTAGGTCAATCGCCCTTCGATGCAGGTTTCATTCGAGAGCCGCGCGCCGAACGCGTCGTCCAGGTTGATGACGGCGCCGGCCTTTTTCGTTCCGCGCGCCATGGCGTCAAAGAGTTTTTTCTTCGCCGCGAAGTAGCTTTCCATGGTGCCATGATAATCGAGGTGGTCCTGCGTGAGGTTGGTGAAAATGCCGACATCGAACTCGACGCCGCAGACCCGCTTCTGCTCCAGCGCGTGCGAACTGACTTCCATCACGCAAGCCTGGCAATCGGCACGGAGCATCTGAGACATCATCTGCTGGATTTCGAGCGCCTCGGGCGTGGTGCGCTGCGCGGGAACCACGCGCTCGCCGATCTCGTAGCGCACGGTTCCGATCAAGCCGGAGCGAACCCCCGCCGCCTCCAAAATCTGTTTCACCATGAACGCCACTGTGGTCTTGCCGTTGGTGCCTGTGACGCCGATGACTCTCAGGTTCCGGCTCGGATGTTGGTAGTAGGCCGCCGCAGCCCAGGCCAGAGCCTCGCGAGCGTCGGCAACTTTGATCCGGGTGACGCGCTGCGAGACGAACCCGTTCTTCTCGCAGATAATCGCCGTCGCGCCACGGTCAACGGCGGTGCTGGTGAAGCCGTGACCGTCCGTTTTCTGGCCCGCAATGGCCACAAAGACCATGCCTGGCGTCACCCGGCGCGAGTCATAGGCAATGCCCGTCACCTCGCGGTCGAGCGAACCCTCGACGCGAATGGGAGCAAGCTCATTGACCAGTTGTCTCAATTGCATCGGCACATCAAAAATTTCGTCCTGTTTGAGCCGTCGTCAACGTGTTCGAGACGCCGGTTTCGGCGATCCCCTCGACGTGGTTCGAGGACGGCGTCCTGGGCTGCTCGGAAGGCGGCTGCACATCGGGGCGAATCCCGAGATACGCTGCCGCGCGCTCGGCAATCGCCTTGAAAACAGGACCGGCGGTCTCGCCGCCGTAATAACGCTGCGGATCGGGTTCATCCAGGAACACCGAGATGCAAATCTCCGGGTCGTCGGCTGGAAAGAACCCGATGAAGGAAGAAAAGAATTTGCGCGTGCCGTAGGGGGCTTTTTGACCTGTGCCCGTCTTGCCCGCAACCGTGTAATGCTCCAGGGCGGCCCTGGGCGCCGTTCCCCCAGGCAGGACGACTCTTTTCATCGCCTGCACCATCAACCGGGCCGACTCCAGGCTGATGACCTGGCGGACTGTTTGCGGCTGATACCTGAACACGACCTGTTTGTGTTCGTCCTCGATATGGTCCACCAGCATCGGTTGCATCAAACGACCGTGATTGGCGATCGCGCCGAGCGCCATCGCCATCTGCAGTGGCGTGGCCGTCAGACCCTGGCCCATCGGAATTTGCGCGATGGAAACCTTATACCAGTTCTTCACCGGATGCACCGTGCCGCGCACTTCACCGGGGAGCAGGATGCCGGTGGGTTCTCCAAAACCAAAGTCGCGAATGTATTTGTAGAGCCGCGATTCGCCCAGCTTCATGCCGATTTTCGCCGCGCCGATGTTCGAGGATTTCGCGACGATGTCTTCGACAGAAAGATTGCCGAAATGATGGCCCGCGTCATGCAAGGTGTACCCGGCAAAAGAGAACAGACCGTTCTCGCAGTAGAAAACATCGTTGAGCGATACCACCTGCTCATTGAGTGCGGCCGAAACCACCACCGCCTTGAAAGTCGAGCCGGGTTCGAACGTGTCGGTGATCAGCCGATTACGGAGGTTCGCCATGGGAGTTTTGGTCCCGATTTGATTCGGGTCGAAATCGGGCAGCGTCGCCATCGCCAGAATGGCGCCTGTTTTGGGACGGATCACAACGCTGGAGATGGCGAGCGGGGCGTTTTTCTCCATCCCTTTTGCGAGTTCGGACTCGACGATATCCTGCACGCTGGCGTCGAGGGTGAGAGCGACGTTCAGACCTGGACGGGGCGCAACGTCCTCTTCACGGAAGAGGACCAATTCATGGCTGCCCCGGTCATTCTCGGTTTGCCGCCATCCCACCGCGCCGTTGAGAACGGAATTGAAACTCGCCTCGATGCCGTCTCTGCCAGCCAGCTCGGTCACGGCAGTGCCCTCGACGATTTTCTCCGTTGCAGCGGTAAACCCCAACACATGAGCGGCCAGCGTGCCCCCGGGGTAAATCCGAAGCGGGTCGTCCACCGGCTCCGTGAAAATGGCCCGCTGACGCAGGTTCCGATAGAAAACCCGCTCCCGACGCGGCAGTTTCTTCTCGTCCATGCCGAAGGAGACGTTTTTCATCGCTGCCTGAATTCTCTCCCATTCCTCTGGTGTGACTTTGCGCCTGAGCGGGACGTATTTGTCGGCATGTTCCTTGCCGGTCCGGTCTTTGTAGGTGCGCGGTTGGAGCTTTTGCGCCAGCTCGGCTTCGTTCATCCTGAGCAGCCGCGCGATTGCCCGGGCGACGACCGCCTGGTTCGTGCCGATCAAGGTGGGGTCGGCGCACACGGTCTTGACGAAGAGACTGGTCGCCAGCGCGTTTCCGCGCGCGTCGAGAATGTCGCCGCGCCTCGAGGGATGCACGATGGTGCTCTCTCTTCTTACCGAGGCCTCGCGACTCAAGTCGTCATGCCGCACGACCTGCAAGTCCACCAGCCGGTACCCCAGCCCTGCGAAAGCGATGGTCAGCAACAAGGCGCTCAACGCCAGCCGCCGATATTGGGCCGGCTGGATCATGGCTGCAAGCAGCCGATGTTTCTCTCGTTTCAAATTCAGCGCGCCGGCGAGGCGAAAGTCTGCCGCCTCGCGTATTGCCGTTCGGCCGGATCGGGCGTCAACGCCGGTTTGATCGATGGCGTCACCGGCGCGTCCGTCAATCGCACGATCTGCGTGGGCTGCGCCATGGTCAGTCCGAGATTCAATTCCCTGGCCCGTGCTTCAAGCGACCTGGGCGACTGCAGTTCCGCCAGATGCCGGGCGAGTTGACCGTTTTGCGCCCGCAAAGTGTTCAAGCGTTTTTCGCATTCGGCCTTCTGGCGTCCCAGATCGAAAAGCTGGTTCTGCTGCCAGACGTAACCAACACCGGAGCCGCCGATCAAAAGGCAGATGAGCAAAGCCTTCAGCGCGGGCCCGAAACGGACCGTGGCCGACTGGTTTTTTCGATTTCGCGCCATGCTAAATTTTGTTCATCACCCGGAGTTGCGCGCTGCGGGCCCGAGGATTCGCCGCAACTTCTTCCGCGCCTGGCTGAATCGCTTTCCGACTCATCCAGCTCAACTCCGGCGCGGCAGGTCGCCGCAATTCCGGAACGTCCACCTCACCCGCGACTGCGTAATTGCGGGAACGTTCCCGCCCGAACTCTTTCACCACGCGGTCCTCGACCGATTGGAACGTGATGACCGCCAGCCGCCCGCCCGGTTTCAGAATCTTCAGCGCCGCTTCGAGCCCTCGTCGCAGCGAGCCGATCTCGTCGTTCACGGCCATCCGCAGCGCCTGAAAAACGCGCGTGGCCGGGTGCGCCCGTTTGCCCCGGCGAAGGGAGGTTCTTTCGATGAGCTCCGCCAGTTGGCGCGTCGTCTCGAACCGGCGCAAACGCCGTTCATTTTCAATCGCGCGCGCCAACCGGCGTGCCTCGGGTTCCTCGCCCAGGTCCCGAAAAATCCGCGCCAATTCTGCCGGGCCCGCCTGGTTGACCAGTTGAGCCGCGGTCAACGCCTGCCCCTGGTCCATCCGCATGTCGAGCGCGCCGTCCTGCTGAAAACTGAACCCGCGCTCCGGCCAATCGAGTTGCGGTGAACTCACACCCAGATCGAACAACACACCGTCGCAACTCTCCGGCTGCTGCCAGTCCGACAGTTCTGAAAAATTCCCGCGCTTCAACTCCAGCCGGCCGGCAAACTCCGCCAGCCGGCTCGCGGCTGCCTCAAGCGCGGCGCCATCGCGATCGCATCCAAACAACTTTCCAGTCGGCGTGCTCGCTTTCAAAATGGCCGCCGCGTGTCCACCCCCACCGACGGTGGCGTCGACGTAACGGCCGCCCGGCTTTGGATTGAGCGCCGCCAACACTTCCGCCACCAGGACCGGGTTGTGGACGTAACTTGGCACTGCGCATGGATCGCTCAAACCCGCACGCGCTCGGAATTGAACAACCGCGCCGTCAAACGGCTCCAGGTGAACCCGGTCAACTCGGACCGGAACAACCGCGGTCGGGACGGCTTTTGCGGCTCTCTTGTTTCGGGTCGCGCCGGCACCACTTCCAGGTCAGCGTCGCTTAAATCGTTTCGCACCGGCTTCACCGCATCGAGCAACAAATCGGTTTGCACCGCCGCTTCGGGACAGGTCTTCTCCGCCGGCGGACCGTTGAAAGGATTTTTGCGCAACCGGAACCAGTTTGCGGAAGACGGAATCGCGTTCACGCAAACAGAAGTCGCCGGTTTCAGCGCAGCCGCGGCAATGCTCCCCGGTGTCGGGCCGGCGAAAGGCGAAGGATTGGCATTGGCCAGCCGCGGACCCAAAGCCGGCAGCGGACTCGCAGTTCCGGACAGGGAAACCGTTTTCCTGCCTTCCAGTCTGTCGAACCTGTCCCGCAGGGGCGGCTGCGCCGGTTTTCTTTTCGGCGCCAACGAAATCGGCCGGCCCACCGGCGCGAACTTCGGCAACAAACCTTGCTCTGCCATCTTGTATGGGCTCCCCTCGTTCTTGCCACCCACGAAACTCTTGCTCACGGTAAGCAGCTTTATCAGGCTCATAAGCTTCAAATCAATTTGAACGCCTCAGGCAACAATTCGTCGTCCACCGCACTCGCGGTCCGGTAACGTTCGGGGTCCCAAATCTCGAACCGGTCCAGCAACCCCACCAACATCGCCTCCTTCTCGATGGCCGCCGCTTTGGCCATCGCTTCCGGAACACAAATCCGCCCGCCCTTGTCCAGGGTGACCCGATCGGATTTTTTTCCCAGCAGCCTCCGCAACGCTTCGGCTTTCGCGTCGGCGAAAGGCATCGCCTTGAGTTTTTGGACCAACGCCTCCCATTCCCTCGGGGGTAACACCAATAAACAAGCCTCGGGCATCGTCCCCTTCGGCCAAAGCACCAAAGTCAGGACCTCCGGCTCGGCCGGACGCCACTTGGCCGGGATCTGCACCCGGCGCTTTTCGTCCACGCCGTGGCGATAGAGCGAGTTGTAATAAATCGGCTCGCTGGGTCGATTTGATGGCATCAATCATTTGTTGAGCACGAGGCACTTATATCGCTTCTGCCCCACAACGGCCCACTTTTATACATTTTGCCCCACTTCAGTCAACCGTTATCTCACATTAATTTTTTAGGCGATCCCCCTTAAAACCGGGTCGTGGTTCGTTTTCGGCGAGTGGTCCACCCTCCGCAGTTCTGCTGCGGGCCCCCCGCGAGCCGGCTCGCCAGCTTGGCGCCAGCAAACCGAACCAACTACTTTGGAACAGACGCGCAAATTGCAAGAGACGGGACTTGAACCTCTTGGAGCGACCGTTACCGTCACCCGAAGGTCCACTTTTTGGCCGCCGTGCTGCTGAAGGGTGAACCGCTTGACCCGCAATCATGCGAACTGCTGATTTTAATTATGACCTCCCGCCCGGGTTGATTGCCCAGACGCCGGCTCCCGAACGGGACCAATCGCGTCTGCTGGTGCTGCAACGCTCCCAGGGCCATATCACGCACCGAAGCTTTCCGGACATTCTGGATTACCTGCGCGCCGGCGACGTTCTGGTCTTGAATGACTCGCGAGTCATCCCCGCCCGGCTCCACGGAACCAAAGCCGGTAGCGGCGCACAAATGGAAATGCTGCTGGTCGAGGAAAACGCCGTCAACGACTGGTGGGCAATGGTGCGTCCGGGCAAACGGGCGCGGCCGGGCGCAACAATATTTCTCCTGAACCTCAGCCGCCAACCGGGCGGAGTGAGCGCCGCCGTGATTGAAAAAAACCCTGAAGGACATTGCCGGCTGCAGTTTTCCGGAACAGCGAACATCGCCGCGGTGCTGGATTCATTCGGCACAGTTCCGTTGCCTCCTTACATCACCCGCGAACCGACCGCGGACCTTGCGGAAGACCGCGACCGTTACCAGACGGTGTACGCGCAACCGGCCGGTTCCGTGGCGGCGCCCACGGCCGGCCTTCATTTCACCGGGAAGCTGCTGGAGCAAATCCGCTCGCGCGGAGTGCGTATTTGTTTCCTGACGCTGCATGTCGGCCTGGGAACATTCGCGCCGGTGAAAGCCGGCGCGCCGCAAGAACTCGTCATTCATCAGGAAC
>QHPW01000279.1:8624-11527 GCA_003219675.1 Verrucomicrobiota bacterium | reverse complement strand
GAGTCTTTCGAGCGAAGCGATTCCTCATTTGCTCAACGTTCGGATGAACTTTTCCAACCGATCCAACCCTTTTTCGATATTTGCCATGCTCGTGGCGTAGCTGAGGCGGATATAATCGTCCGCGCCGAAGGCAATGCCAGGCACGGCTGCGACCTTCTCCCCTTCGAGCAGTTTCTCGCAGAAGTCGGCGGACTTGAGGCCGGTCTTCGAGATGTTCGGGAACAGATAGAACGCGCCCTTCGAGTTCACGCAGGAAACGCCGGGGATGCTGTTCAGTTTCTTCCACGCGTAGGTGCGGCGTTTGTCGTACTCCGCGAGCCACCTGTGCAGGTGATCCTGCGGACCCGTCAGCGCCGCGACCGCGCCTTTTTGCGCGAATGAAGTCGGGTTGCTCGTGCTGTGGCTCTGGACCGCGTCGATGGCCCTGGCCACCGGCTCCGGCGCAGCCAGGAAGCCGAGCCGCCAGCCGGTCATGGACCAGGCTTTGGCGAAACCATGAACTACAATCGTGTGGTCGTAGTGCGCTTGCGAAAAGCTGGCGACGCTCTTGTGTTCCGCGCCATCGTAGAGCAGGTGTTCATAAATCTCGTCACTCATGATGAGCACGCCCGCCTCAACGCAGACGTTGCCGATCGCCTTGATTTCCTCCGGCGAGTAAACACTGCCGGTCGGATTGCTGGGCGAGTTGAGGATGAGCAACCGCGTGCGCGGCGTGATGGCGCTTCGCAATTGGTCGGGCGTGACTTTGAACTCGGTTTTGTCGGTGGTCTGCAGAATGATTGGTTTGGCGCCGGCGAGTTTCACCATTTCAGGGTAACTCAACCAATAGGGCGCGGGGATGATGACTTCGTCGCCCTCCTGGCAGGTCGCGAGAATGACGTTGTAACAGGAATGCTTGCCGCCGCAGGACACGATGATTTGTGACGGTTTGTAACCCAGTCCGTTTTCCCGTTTGAACTTATCGGCGATGGCCTGGCGCAATTCGGGTATGCCGCTGCTGGGGGTGTATTTCGTGAAGCCGTCGGCCAACGCCCTCGCCGCCGCGTCCTTGATGTGCTGCGGTGTGTCGAAATCCGGTTCACCCGCGCCGAAACCCACGACATCCAGGCCATCGGCTTTCATCTGCTTGGCCTTGGCATCGATGGCCAGAGTGAGCGACGGCGAGAGCGAGGCGGCGCGGTGCGATATTCGATAGTTCATAAAAGCCGCAAACAAATAGCGGTGACGAAAGGGCAGCGCAAGAGGGAATTGAGCGGCAAGTTGGATTGGGGGCGCATTTTCTTGACACTGCCTCCGATCCGGCGCGTTTCGGGGTGCATTTGAAGACCTGCCGGGTCGGAGACCGGCGCTCCCGGGGCAGTGCAGAAGTTGCGCCCGTAGATTGGGAGATTGGGGGCTCATCCCTGACGTGCCCCTTGGACTGAATAGGCACGTCTAGCCCCGATATTTCCCGCCGGGCGCCGAGTCAGGGGACTCGGCCTACAGGGACTGGACGGGATACGTTGTAGGTCGCGTGCCCTCACGCGGCGGGGTGTCGCCAATTCAATCGGCGTGTAAATATCCGGGCTAGGCGGCTCTAAAGTTTGGAACGGCTAAAAGGACCGCGTCTCCGGTCGGACGCCTGCTTGCACGCGTCGGAAGTCTTTCATGTCTCCATCGCCGGCGATATCCTGCCCGATTTCCTTGAATACCTTCGGCGCCGTCCATCGCCAGTGCTCCACATGGCCGTCGGCGAAGGAAAAGCTGCATCCCTGGCCATGCCGGTTGGCCGGCAGGTCCCACCAGATTTCCGCCATGCCAAACATCGGAGCCCAACCCGGCGGAAGAATGCCGAAAAGGGAATCCAGGATTCCGTCTTCGTGAACGTCGATGAAGACAAACAATTGGGATGGCGACGGGTTGTCGATGCTGGATTCTTTTTGGAAACTGGGCGGCAGGATATACAGCTCCGGAGCGATTGGCAGTCCGTTGATCGACTGGCTCATGTTATAGCTGCGCGTCCTCAGATTCGGGAGTTGAATGCCGTTGGTGGTACGGACGGTCGACTTGTCTGCGGGACAATGATAAATGGCGACCGACCGGTTGTAAGGGAAGAGCAAACCACGTTCGATGTTTGCGGAGGTGGCGTCATAAGGGGCGAGGCCCGGGCACCAGGTAACGTTGGTGCTGAATCCCACAGAAGGTTGTCCGGTGTTCACGTCATAAACGAAATTGTTCGGAGGCAGGAGATCGTTGTGGTCGAGGGCATACAAGTGACAGCAGACCTGGAGCTGTTTGAGGTTGTTCAGGCAAGCCACACTCAACGCCTGCGCTTTGGCTTTGCTCAGCCCCGGCAAAAGCAATGCCGCCAGAATGGCAATGATCGCGATGACCACCAGCAGTTCGATCAGCGTGAACGCCAACCCGCAGCGTCGGCCGAGGGCCGAATGAGCCGTGTCATGAGGCACGACGGTCATGGGTCGTCCCGGGGTCATACTGCGCTTCACGCATTGAGCCTGGGTCCAAATCACTCGACGCTCCAGAGAATTCGGAGGGGTTGCGTTGCAGAGATCGAACAGGGCTCGCACAGCGGCAGGAATTCAATTGGTCGCGGGTCGCACACCTGATTGCACACGCCGATAATCCTTCATTTCGCCGTTGGGAGCGATCGATTGACCCAGTTCGATGAAGATCTTCGGCGCGACCCATCGCCAACGTTCGGCATGGCCGTCGGCAAACGACAGGTTGCAACCTTGATTGTGCCGGTTGGCGGGCAAATCCCACCATTGATCGGGAAAAGGCGAACCGGGCCAGGGAATGCCAAACAGCGAATCGAGGATGCCGTCTTCATGCACGTCAATGAAAACAAAAACCTTGTCGGGAGGCGGTTCGGCAATTTCTGTGAATCTCCTGAAGCTGGGAAG
>QHPW01000279.1:4207-8591 GCA_003219675.1 Verrucomicrobiota bacterium | reverse complement strand
TTTCTGTGAATCTCCTGAAGCTGGGAAGGTCGTCAATGCTGGAATGCGCGCTGTAAGGAACACCATTGATCGATTCGTTCATGTTGTAGCTGCGAGTTCGAAGCATCGACAGTTTTTGTCCGCTGAGCGTTTCCACCGTGGATCTGTCGGCCGGGCAATGGTAAATCGCCACGGAGCGGTTGTAGGGGAACAGATAGCCCCTCTCGATATTTGCAGTATTGGTGTCGGCTCGTGTGTTTCCCGGACACCACGCCAGACTCAGGTCCAGGCCCGGGATAGGCGCGCCCGTGGTGATGTCATACACCGAATGGTTCGGCGGGAAATTGTCATTGTTGTCATGAGCATACATCAGGCAGCAGAGCTGGAGCTGTCGCAGGTTGTTCAGACAAGCGATACTCTGTGCTTCGACTTTGGCCTTCGACAAAGCCGGCAGTAACAGCGCCGCCAGAATGGCAATGATCGCGATGACCACCAGCAGTTCGATCGAGGTAAAAGCAACACGCCGCAGCTCTCCCTTTCCTTGCGGGGATCGGGCATTCAAAAGCTGGATGTTCGCATGGCAATTCATGAGCGGCAACAAGGTCATCCACCCGCTGAATCTAGCTGAATTGATGCCAGGCGCCAAAATATTTCGTCCGGCTGCGCCTGGGCCGCTGCGCCTGGGTTCATGGAGAGCGAGCACCTCCAAAAATTGGACGTGAGTTGGGGCCATGAACCCCGCCGGCTGCAGAGTGGGACAGGCTTCCAGCCTGTCAGCCTCGAACAGGCAAGATGCCTGTGCCACTTTCTGAGGTTCATGGAGAGCTCTAGTCAGTGAGAAGTTCCAGCAAAAGCTGGCCGTTACGGCCGAGTTCCCAACGACCGCCGCGTTTGACCACCAGGCGGCGGCAGGGGTTCTTCCGGTATTCCGCTTCGTTGACCGAGAGGAGTTGGAACCTGACTTTGCTCTTGATTTCCGATGCCGCGCGCGGCACGAGGCGGAAAGGAACGCCGTTGTAGTTCAATGAAATCTCATAACCGGCCGCGCCTTCTCTTTCGGCGAGTGAATTCTGCTCAATCAACGCCGGGTAACGGCTCAGCCAGGGAAAATGCGCGGTACGCGCCAGCACGCGGCAAAGTTCGGTCTGATGGCGCATGAAATGGACCAGGCTGAAGTTTGTCCCCTGCCGGTGTTCTTCGAGCAGCACCAGACGGGGATCCAGGCCCAGGAGATTTTGCCCGTTCCACTCTCCGTGATCGTTGCGCTGGTTGGGAAACGCCTTTTTAAACCAGGTCGAAAACCGGTCGTTCACAAACAGATTCAACTCGAAGTGCACGTGGGCGCGGTCTTTCGAAATTCCTTCGCGGGTGTTCGAGGTGCGCCCCAGGGTGGCGATCGGCTCGCCGGCCTGGACGTTTTGGCCCGGTTGCAAATCGTCGCGGATCTTTTTCAGGTGGGCGTAGAGCGAGTAAATCTCCAGACCGTCAACCCGGTGACGCAGCACAAGGTAATTTCCGTAGTTGGAGAGCGACGGTTTGGTGCTGAAATAGACCACGGCGCCGTCGGCGGTGGCCAGCACAGGGTCGGCCGGCTCGCCCCGGGAATCGCGTTGAAGGCATTTGATGTCGAGGCCTTCGTGCATCTGCCAGCCGTCCGAGCGCACACAACCGAACATGCCGGTGGTCCACGATTTGCCGACGGTGCCGGCAAAAAATTTTTCTTCACTGCCTGGCTCGAACAAGGCGTGGTTGGCGGTGGGAAGGAGCAACGGTTGGGCGGCGGCGTGGGACTGGGTCAGCGCTGCCTGGAGGACGAGCAGAAAGCAACGGGGGAGACGATTCACGACTAATACCTGTTTCGCTTGCCGATCTTTTTGGCCACGTTATTCAGGCCCAGGACGATTTCTTCGGATTCTTCGCGGGTTGCCACCGGGGTGAAGATCAGCACCCCGTCGGTAATCGGAGCGCCATACGGAGCCGCCAGCCAGCGGCGATGCTCCAATTTGCGGACGCCGTATTGCGTGAAGACGGCTATGCGCCGGCCGCGGTTTTCGGAGGTCACTGAATCCAGGACCAGCGTTCCATGCGGATCGTACTGGACCCGAATGGCGAAGCCGCCTTCGCGCGTATCCACGACCGCAGCCTTGGTGACGCTGGTTTCGTCCAGAAACGAAGCATTGTTCACGCGGAGTTCCACTCCGGCGATCTGGATGACCGCGGTGGATTGGTCTCCGTCGGGATTGCCTTCCAGATGAAGGCGGAACGTGCTGATGGCCCGGTCGTGTGTTCGTTCCCCGGCTGTCTTGCAACCGGCGGCGGCGACCAGCGCGAGCAGAAGCAAATAGGAGTTGAACCGCAGGAAGCGAATCTTCATATTCGCCGCTAAACAACGGGATTGTTTTCGGAAAGTAAAGACTTATGGGCAGGCAATACAATAAAATCGAAAAACGCAAGCGACGCGCCGCTTACCTCAAGCGCAAAAAGGCCGGCGCCAAAGGCGCGAAGGCGGCCAAAGCCTGAAGCGTGTCCATGGCCATCACAGAACACATTGGTTCCGGGAGAACCATCCTGCGCTCATCGATTTTCAGCCGTCTCCGCCGCTGAAAAGCGCCGGCGCATCGCCTGCGGTTCGGCGGGCGAAACCGGGGCGTCCTGGCACGATTATTTTTCCGGAATTGTGAATGAAAAGTTTTCCACCGCGGGCCCGCCAAACAATTCACAACGCACTTTCGATTGCGAAGCGACTCGCGTCATCGGGTTGATTTCGTTGATCGTTTTTGCTTGTTCACCCGAGGTTCACACACACGCATCGGTCAATAAGGTGTGCATAAGAATTCGTTGTGGGCCGAGCGGAATCTGGTAGCCTGTCGGCAGTTCATTGAAAGAACCGGGACGGGCGGCGGCAGACGCAAGAATGACGCTGAACGTCTCAAAGATAATCCCAGGTGACTGGGAAAAGGTCGGGCCAGGCTGGTTGGCTCGGCCCCTCTTAATCCGCGTCGCAAGACGCAGGACGCCGGAGGCAGGATTCACCAGTTCCTCTGGCGGTGGTCGCGCGCCGTCAGTAACGCGAATCAGGGACTGAGCGGCGAGGAACGATAAGAAGCCGTTCCGAGTCGAGTCAAGTAGCTCAGGCGGGTTTCGGGCCTGAGTGAATCGCGGTTACCCAGAGGGTATTCGGTTGCTACCACGCATCAGCACGGTTTGAGTGACTCTGGCGGATTCAAACGAAGATTTGAGACCCGCCCGACGAAAACCATCGAAAGGTGGACAAAAGGAGCGCTCGCGCCGGGAAGGACACGAGGTCTGGGCAGGAGCCGTGAAAACCTTTCAAAACGCCGGCGATGTTACAAACGACACCGCTGGCCTGTGAGCGAAAAGCAACCTGAGAGTTCAGAGGCGAGACCCGTGGCATTGGGCCAACGCACTGTCAAAAGCGGTGGCCGACCCAACGCTAATCGGTCAAGACGCGGAATCGCAGTCACAGATGTGTCTTGACCTGGTTCGCAAGCCGGTGGCGCAACCACCAGCTCAAGCGGGCTGAAAAGCCTCACTCGAAAATTCTGCGACCGCAAGGCGCAGGACGGCCCTGCTACGAGGCCGAAGACTCCGCTTGCCGTGGAGAATAGCGTCGGGAAGCTGGCAGCCAACGCGCGCCTAATGTCAGCATGGGAAAGAGAGCGTGGCGTACTCCCACACCCATTTTTGTCCCCGCCGGATCGCAAGACCGGCGGGGACATTTGATTTTCTTCGGGAACTTTCGGAACCCGGGCCGGGCCGGGCCATGCGACGCGGAGCAGGCGCGCCTGCCGGATCCTGTTCGCGCAAGAAAAAAACTTGCCCCGGCACATGATTCCGCCACTATCCCCGCACGCAAAGCAGTCGGCTTCCGCCGGAACGGAGCACGTTTATGGGCCGAATCTACAATACCATCGTTGAAACGGTTGGACGCACCCCGTTGGTGAAGTTGAACAAAGTGACGGCGGGGTTGCCGGCGACCATTTTGTTGAAGTGCGAATTCTTCAATCCGCTGGGCAGCGTCAAGGACCGCATTGGCATGGCAATGATTGAAAACGCCGAGAAGCGCGGAATCATCGATCAGGAACCGACCATTATTGAACCCACCAGCGGCAACACCGGCATCGCGCTGGCCTTTGTTGCGGCCGCCAAGGGCTATAAACTGATTCTCACGATGCCCGAGACCATGTCGCTCGAGCGACGCACGCTGTTGGCCATGTTGGGAGCCAGGCTGGTGCTTACGCCGGGCGCCGAAGGCATGAAAGGCGCCATCGCGAAAGCCGAGCAATTGGCCAAGGAAATCTCCAATTCATGGATTCCGCAGCAATTTGAAAACGCGGCCAACCCCGAAATCCACCGGCAGACGACGGCCGAAGAGATCTGGGCC
>QHPW01000279.1:0-4159 GCA_003219675.1 Verrucomicrobiota bacterium | reverse complement strand
GCCGTCTTTTCAAGCCATCGCGGTGGAGCCGAAAGATTCGGCGGTCATCTCGCAATGTCTGGCCGGGCAACCGATCAAGCCAGGACCCCACAAGATCCAGGGAACCGGCGCTGGTTTCATCCCCAAGAACCTGCATCTCAAGGACCAAAAGGGCAATCCGCAGATCACCGAGTGCATTCAGGTTACGAACGAGGATTCCTTTGCCATGGCGCGCCGCATGGCCAAGGAAGAGGGGATTCTGGCGGGCATTTCCTCCGGCGCCAACGTCTGGGCGGCCATCGAAGTCGCCAAGCGGCCGGAAAACAAGGGGAAGTTGATCGTGACCGTGGCTTGCTCAACCGGCGAGCGTTACCTGAGCACGCCGCTGGCGGCGGAGGCCAAGGCCGAAGTCGGTGGCTAAGGATAAGTCTATTTTTGAGGAAAAATATTTGTTGCGTAGTCAGGCGATTGACCTTATTAATGCCTTGTCGCAGGTCCAAAACCGGTCGCTCCAAGTCTGTGCTGGGTCTCGTAACGGTTCGGGGCGGCGGTTCTCCCTAATTCAAAATTCTTGTGGCTTTCATGCCACGCTTTGGGACAGGTCCTTCGGACAAACACAGTTGAACTATGAGCACCAAGCCTAATGGCACGCCGGACTATGGCACCGGGTATCTGGAGATTTCTGAAAAAGGGTTCGGTTTTCTGCGCTCGGCGGACAACCATTTTCAACCCAAACCAACCGACATCTTCGTCACGCCGGACACGATCAAGAAGAACTTCCTGCGCGAAGGTTCGTTGGTCGCCGGCCCGCTGCAGCCGCCGCACCGCGGCACCAGCCCGCAACTGCGCGAAGTGGACAAGGTCAACGGCATGCCGTTCACCGAATACACCAAGGCGGTGCGGTTCGAAAACCTGACCACCATCGACCCCACGGAAAAATTCCAACTCGAAACCGCCCCCGACCTGATCGAGACCCGCATCATTGATCTGGTCACACCCCTGGGCAAAGGGACCCGCGGATTGATCGTTTCACCGCCGCGCTCGGGCAAGACGACCATTCTCAAGCAGATCGCCAACGCGGTGACGGCGAACCATACGGACGTGCACGTCCTGGTGCTGCTGATCGACGAGCGGCCGGAGGAGGTCACCGACTTTCAACGCTCGGTCAAGGCCGAGGTCGTTGCCTCGTCAAACGATCAGGATTTGGAAACCCATGTGCGCCTTTCACGGTTCATGATCGAACGCTGCCGCCGCATGGTGGAATCAGGGAAGGACGTTTTTGTGCTGCTGGACTCGCTCACGCGCGTCGCCCGCGCCTACAACAGCGTGCACGGCGGCAGCGGTCGCACCATGACCGGCGGTGTCGATGCCCGCGCGCTGGAGATTCCGCGGAAAATGTTCGCGTCGGCGCGCAAGATTGAGGGCGGCGGCTCGCTGACCATTCTGGCGACGGCCTTGGTCGATACCGGCTCGCGCATGGACGAACTGATTTTTCAGGAGTTCAAGGGCACGGGCAACATGGAGTTGATCCTGGACCGCAAGCTGTCCGACCGCCGATTGTTTCCGGCCATCGACATCCCCAAGAGCGGCACGCGCAAAGAAGAGAAGCTTTTTCCGCCTAAAAATATCGAGGCCATCCGCAAGCTTCGCCGGACCATGGTGGACTTGAATCCGGTCGAGGCAATGGAAACGCTCATCGCCGCGCTCAAGAAACACTAGACCAACGACGAATTGCTCGCGAAGCTGGTTTGACCAAGGCGCCTCAGAAACCGCCCTTCTCCCGCCCGCCGCTGGAGCGCATGCTGCGCATCCATCAATCGATCCAATCCGGCCGATTTCCCAACGCCACCACGCTCGCGGGCGAACTTGAAGTCAGCACCAACTCCATTTATCGCGACATCGAGTTCATGCGGGACCGCCTGGAGCTGCCGATTGAATTCGACGGCGCGCAAAACGGTTTCCATTACACCCAAAGGGTCGGCGGCTTTCCGACCCTGCAAATCACCGAAGGCGAACTGTTCGCTCTCCTGGTTGCGGAAAA
Source organism: Verrucomicrobiota bacterium (assembly GCA_003219675.1). Lineage (GTDB taxonomy): Bacteria > Verrucomicrobiota > Verrucomicrobiia > Limisphaerales > AV2 > AV2. The sequence continues at coordinate 2,139 of QHPW01000279.1, read as the reverse complement.
GGCGCTGCAACAGTATCGCGGAACCACGTTCGAGAAACCGCTCGTAAGCGCGTTCAAAAAAATGGCCGCGTCGCTGCCCGACACCGTGTCAGTGAACCTCGCCGACTGGGAACAAACCATTTCCTTTCGCACCAGCGTCGAGCCGATCCTGGACCTGGAAATATTCGACGCCCTCGCCCAGGCTACAGCGCAGCATCGGCAGTTGCTTCTGACCTATCGCAAACCCGCCCGCAAGGAAACGGAGCTGCGCCTGGTGGACCCGTATCAGCTGGCCAACATCAACGGCGAATGGTTTCTCTTCGGGTACTGTCACCTGCGAAAAGACATTCGCACCTTCGTTCCGGCACGGATTCTAGGAGTCAAACCCACCGGCAAATCGTTTGTTCGCCCGCGGAAATTTTCCCTGGGAAAAAGGCTGCGCGACAGTTTCGGCGTCATCGCCGGGCAGGGTGAATTTGATGTCGTGATCCGTTTTGATGAGCTTGTCTCCGATTACATCCGCGAAAAGCGCTGGCATTCGTCGCAGCAGTTGATCGAGTTGAAGGACGGCGGTGTTGAGTTGCGCCTGAGACTCTCCAGCCTGGCGGAAATTCAGCGCTGGATTTTGAGTTGGGCCGGCCACGCTGTCGCCCTCGCGCCGATTGAACTGGTCGGCACGGTCAAAGCCGCCGCCCGGGCGATCCTGAAGCGTACCGGCCGAAGCTGAATCCGCCTCGATCCGGCCTGCTTTTTCCGCCTTCCGGCGGCGCACGGATTTTTCGCGAAAAATGCATCTCCGTATTTGCAAAAAAAGCGAAGCAGGTTAATGTCATGGCATGGCTGAGCCAAAGAAGAAGTCGGTGCCGCCATCTCCAGCCAGCAAATCTCCGGCTGATGGCCCGGAAGTTTCTTCAACACTCGGTGGTCTGCTTCCTCGCGAGGAGCTGGATCGGCTCTCCGTCCTGCAGTTGATTGATTTAGACGTCAGCAAGTTGCCGCCGCGCCATCCGGCCATTCTTGACATGGTTTATCTGCGATCGAAAAGATGGACGCGATCATTGAGAAACTTCGCTCGCCCGCCTTTCGCGTTGGCACCCTTCTGACCCCGGTTCAACCCGACCAGGCCCACGTCTGTGTCGGCGGCACCGATTACGTCTGCCGCGTGGATCCGCAGATCCCGCTCGCGAGCCTCCAGGCGGGACAGCGGGTTTTGTTGAACGAAGCTTTCGCGATCGTGCAAGGCATGGGGTTCGACCGTAACGGCCCGATTGTGCGCATTGATGAATTGCTTTCCGACGGCCGGTTGCGGATTGGCCAGGAATCCGGACTGATGCCCCTGGTCTTGCAGCGTTCCGCCCTGCTGAGCAAAGAAAAACTGAAATCGGGCATGGACATCCGCCTGGACGTGAACCAGCGGGTGGCGCTCGAAGTGATCGGCATGGGCAAACGCATTGAACGTTCGCTGGAGACGGTGACGGAGTTGCCCTGGTCGTCCATTGGCGGCCAGGAAGAGGCGGTGCAAGCCATTCGGGACACCATCGAACTGCCGTTCCTGCATCGCGACCTGTTCAAGCGCTTCGAGCATACGGTGCCCAAAGGTTTCCTGCTCTATGGCCCGCCCGGCTGCGGCAAAACCCTGCTCGGCAAAGCGACCGCGTACAACCTCCGCCAACAAGTCAAGGCCCAGAGCGGCGTGGATCGCCCGGAATTTTTCCTCCACGTCAAAGGCCCCGAGATTCTCAACATGTGGGTCGGAGAATCCGAGCGGCAGGTGCGGGACCTCTTCGCTCAATGCCGCGAACGGGCGAATGACGGCGCGCTGGCCTTTCTGTTCATTGACGAGGCGGAATCCATTCTCGGCACCCGTCACGGCGGCCGTTACCACACCATGGCCAGCACGCTGGTGCCGATGTTCTGCAGCGAGATGGACGGGCTCGAGCCATTGCAAAATGTCGTGGTCATTCTGGCTTCCAACCGCGCCGATCTGATTGATCCCGCCATCCTCCGGCCCGGCCGGATCGATCGCAAGATCAAGGTCAAACGTCCGGACCTGGTCGGAGCCCAGAGCATTTACGAGATTTATTTGCGCGATTCGCTTCCGTTGGCCGAGCCGAAATCCGAGCTGGCCAGGGCTGTGGTGCAGCTCCATTACGCGAAGAC